>NZ_NSDH01000009.1:0-90048 GCF_002289525.1 Bacillus sp. 7705b
TGTTAATAGTAATGAGTATTTGATTTGGTTACATGTATATAAAATAAATCTAAATGTTCTCACTCTTTTCACCTCCAAAACAAAAGGCTGTAAATAGTATTATTATTGTTATTATTGCAATGACGTAGATTCCATACGTGAAAGGAACATCTAAAAATAAAAATTTAAGCGGAGAGTAATTTTGTAAATTTAGTGTGTCTAAAACTATGTCTAAAATCGTGTAAATAAAAAAAGGTATACCAATTATAATATAACGATTTTCCACGAAAAGGCTACAGGTCAAAGCAATTGAAGCAAAAATACCTCCGAAAATAAAACAGTTTCCAATTCTTAAAATGATATATACTAATGGGTGATTGACATATAAATCAGGCAAAAAACTAATAATGGGAATATTACCGAAGTATAAGTTTGGTTTAATAGCTGGTAGTAAAGAGAAATAAACTACTAGATTTAACACAAGCGGAACAATTGAAGCTATTCCACCAATTGCAAAGTTAATGAGAAACTTTCTTATTAAATACTTACTTTTATTTTGTCTTAGTAGAATACTCTTTAAAAATCCACTCTTCTTTTCTTCAATGTAGGAATCTGCGTATGGTACTGACGCTAGCAATGGAAAAACAGTGATAATGATTGAAAGGTATACTTCAGGGTTAAATAAAAACCACCAATTATATACGCCAAGAGGATAATCCCAATAATCAGATGGTTTTAAGTGAATAACATTATTTTCAATTACGTCTAAAAGAGCAATTATTGAACCTAAAATTAAAATGAATAAAGTTGTATTTTTAGTGAATCCTCTAGTTATTAAGCTGTTAAACATTGTAAATCTCCTTTTCATAAAGAATAAGATATGAAAGAATTTAGAAAAACTTTCATATCTTATCATATGAGATTAGATAACCGATTTAGATTGAATCAGGACTCCAAACTCCAGCAGCCCCCCAACTATTAACTGTACCATAACCGGTTGCTTCTATTTTTACTTTAATTGTTTTTTTATAATCCTCATGAGCATAGTTTTTTAAGTATTGTGTTTTAGGGAAAGTACTAAAATTGTTTCCAAACACGTAACGGTAAGGCTTTGAGAACCTTTTTCCAGAGCTAGTAACAAGTTCTGCATAATAATGAACTGAACCAGTCATGCTAATACTTTTAAGTCTCATATAGGCGCTTGTGTTATCACGTTTTTCCCGTGAACTAGTATATTCATATTTCCCTGATGTACTATTGGTGAAGCGAAAAGAAAAATTAGTATCTTTAGTATTTCCTTTAGCACTTGCATTACTCACAGCAAAGCCTGTTAATACAAGACTAACAATAGTTATGGCGCCAATAATTTTTTTGATTTTAGACTTCATATATAATTCCCCTTATCTATAATTTTGACTTTAATTTCAGATGGAATCAGGGCTCCATACGCCACGGGAGTGCCAATTATAACCCGCTGCACCTCTATAGCCTCTTGCTTTAATTTTTACTTTGACAGGAGAACCTTTACTATCTTCCATAGCATAGTTCTTGATATAATGCTTAGCTAATTTAGGATTTTCAGCATCATATGTGCCAAATGTATAGAGTTATATTTGGTTCTTACTGGAGTATAAGCCGTACTATTACCCTTGAATTTAAAATCAAAACTGGAATCACTTGTATTTGCTTTTGCTTGAGCATTAGTTGCAGCAAATCCAGTCAAAACCAACCCAGTAATTGTTATGGCTCCAATAATTTTTTTGAATTTAGTCTTCATATATGATTCTCCTTATTTATAATTTTGACTCTAATTTCAGATGGAATCAGGGCTCCATACGCCACGGGAATGCCAATTATAATTCGCTGATATTCCTCTGTAACCTCTTGCTTTAATTTTCACTTTAACAGGAGAACCTTTACTATCTTCCATAGCATAGTTCTTGATATAATGCTTAGCTAATTTAGGATTTTCAGCATCATATGTGCCAAATGTATATGTCCAAGTCTTAGAGAAATTTTGTCCGTTTGATTTTACAAGAGATGCTTTATAGTATGGATCTCCATCACTAATTGTCTTGACATTAATGTAAGCACTTGTAGAGTTATATTTGGTTCTTACTGGAGTATAAGCCGTACTATTACCCTTGAATTTAAAATCAAAACTGGAATCACTTGTATTTGCTTTTGCTTGAACATTAGTAGTGACAAACCCAGTCACTACTAGAAGTGCAGTTGCAACTGTGTAGGTTAGTTTTTTTAAACTCGTCTTCAAACTTTTCACCTCCTCACGTAAACCTTTAATTAGATTTTCTGTACAATTATACCATAGAATCACGGGATTTAAAGGTTTAAATAGAAAATTAATCTAATTTTAAAGGATTAATTGTACATATTGAAAATGTCTACTTTGTATCTTTAAGTTCTAAATATACTAAATAACTGTTAATTAATAGATATTATTTGAATGTAGTCTATTCTCTAGGTATAGTCGGGGAGGTTTTTTGTAATTAAGAGAGGAAAGGTGAGAGGGATAATATTCAAAAAAGAATATTAGTATGAGTTATTAGAAGTGTTCATATTAGTGAGCTTGTTTTAATACGGTTTTTAGAAGGCAAGATTGCTTTCAATCATTTTGAAATATTCAAGCACCAAGGTTGCTTCAGGAGTAGTCATCAAATGGTTTAAACAAGGTCAATGCAAGAGGCTATCAACAACCCTACTCAAACTTGTTGTATACCATGTTTATTTAGTATGGATTTCAACGAAGAGGAGATCCTAGGTAGGAAAAAGAAGATTAGGGTAATCATGATGAAGTAGACTCAAGACATTCAATCTTAATCTATACCGTTAAGCAAACAAAATAAGCTTTCAAAGTTCCAACTTGATGAGAAAGAAAGGAGTTTAACAAAACTGACTGGAACTGAACATAGTCTTTATTCTATATGTGTACATACAAAAGTAATCAGCATTGGTCATCTCTGAATTTAAGATAGTATTGAACCTGCAAGTGATGCTTGTTTTCTTTTAAAAACTATTAACTTCTCCCGTTCTCAACAAATTTCACAAAACCAAAAAAGAGGCTAAGAAATTTAAATTTCCAGCCTCTTTTTATCGACAGTCTAGTATCTTGTCAGTGCAGATGCAGTGCAGATAAGGTGTTGTGAATTATTAATTATCAGGATACAAAAAGTTATAAAGTTCCTCATGAACTTTTGTTAACTCCTCATCATCTGGTTGGAAGAAATACTTATTACCAATATATAAATCGGAGCCTTTTAAAGTTAATGTTTCAACGTCGCTTCCTTTAAAACCGCTGAAAATTTGTTGAAGTGCCAAAACTTGAGTAATTCTTAGATTCGTTGTTATGTTATTACTTACTTGATCTGCCAAGGTATCAATTTTTGCAAGATTAGAAGGTTTTGATATTTGATCTAACATAGCCATCAAGATTTGTTTTTGTCTATCATTACGCCCGAAGTCTCCCCGAGGATCTTGTTTTCTCATTCGTGCATAAGCAAGAGCCTCTTCTCCATTTAGATGCATGTTCCCTTTTTGAAAATAGAATTTTTTAGATTTTGACGTATCACTTTTTTCATTGAAATCGAATGGAACGTCAACATCGACACCCCCAACCTCATCAATTGTTTTTTTGAAGCCTTTAAAGTCTACAGTAGCGTAATAATCAATAGGTATATCTAAAAGTTTCTCAACAGTTTCAATAGTAGTTTGAGCCCCCCCTGTTCCATAGGCTGCATTAATTCTTGTTTTTGTACCGGAAGTATCACCCGATATTTCGACTCGTGTATCACGAGGTATACTTAGTAACTTCATTGTTTTTTGTTTAGGATTTATTGTGGCAACAATAATAGAATCGGTTCTTCCTCCTTTTCCGCTTGTTGCATAGTCCTCCACTCCTAACAAAAGTACAGAAAAAGGCTGTTTTTTCTTAAGGTCAACTACTTCTTTACGTAATTTCGATTTCTCGCCTCGGTCTAATTCTTTATATGAACTATCAGCTGCTTGAATTGTTTTATATACTTTATAACCAATTAGCCCTGCGAAAACTATAAAAAATAGAAAAAAGAGCAAGAGTATTCGTCTTAAAATAATTTTTCTTTTGTTTTTTTTCTTTCTCACACGAACTTTAACCCGTTCTGGCATTATTTATTCTCCTTTTAATTTTTAACTTGTCTTTCAAGGTATATCAAGATACCCGGTTTAGTATAGCATGATCCATTTGTTAAATTTAAAATCCATTGAGAAAATTCAGAAGTTCTTTTCTCTTCTACATATGCTTCGAATTCAACTTTTTCAGTATAATGGATTTCTTTTAATAGAAAAGGTGATTCCCTTAATTCATTTTCAATCTTGCCAAGCCAAGTATAATCTGCGGAAGTATGCATAACCCTCATAAGCTTCCGTTCTACAACACCTATATGGTTTAATCCTTCAGACACTGACTTCCCATAAGCGCGGATTAAACCGCCTGCTCCCAGCTTTATGCCGCCGAAGTAACGCGTAACAACAGCACAAGTATCCTTAAGTCCGCGTTTTTTTAGCACCTCGAGCATAGGTACTCCTGCGGTGCCGCTCGGTTCTCCGTCATCATTGGCTTTTTGGATATGATCGTTTTCGCCAATTACGTAAGCTGAGCAATTATGAGTTGCATTCCAGTGCTGTTTCTTTATTTTCTGTATAAATTCCTGTGCTTCTTGTTCGGTAGAAACACGGCTTAAATGACAGATAAAACGCGATTTTTCTATAACAATCTCGTGTTCTCCTGCTTCTTTCACAGTAAAATAGCTGTGCAGCATGCTTGCTGACCCCCTGCTAAGCATAAAAGACCGCCTATACAAATTCGTACAGTCTTTAGAATTTTTGTGCGTATTTTGTTATCATAAAGAGTAAGAAGGTACATAAAATTGTTTTTTTCTAGAATATACGCATTCTTTCATTATAATTCGACACAATTTGCAGATCAATTACATTTATAATAAAAATATATGACAACACCGTGACGGAGGGAAATTATGAATAAAACAAAGATGGATTCCAAAGTTTTGGATTCTATTTTAATGAAGATGCTGAAAACCGTTGACGGGAGCAAGGATGAGGTTTTTCAAATCGGAGAGCAGTCACGCCAGCAGTATGAACAGCTGGTCGAAGAACTGAAACAAATTAAACAGCAGGTTTATGAAGTCATCGAGCTTGGTGATAAACTTGAAGTGCAAACCCGCCATGCGCGAAACCGTTTATCCGAGGTCAGCCGCAATTTTCATAGATTCAGTGAAGAAGAAATCCGCAACGCTTATGAAAAAGCCCATAAGCTGCAAGTAGAACTGACGATGATCCAGCAGCGTGAAAAGCAATTGCGCGAACGCCGGGACGATTTGGAACGCAGACTGTTAGGCCTTCAGGAAATCATCGAACGCTCAGAATCACTAGTGAGCCAGATTACGGTCGTGCTGAACTATCTGAATCAGGATCTTCGGGAGGTTGGGCTGCTTCTTGCTGATGCGCAGGCAAAACAGGATTTTGGCTTGAGAATTATTGAAGCGCAGGAAGAAGAGAGAAAAAGAGTCTCGAGAGAAATTCACGACGGTCCTGCACAAATGCTGGCAAATGTTATGATGAGATCGGAATTAATTGAACGGATTTTCCGAGACCGAGGCGCTGAAGACGGATTCCAGGAAATCAAAAATCTCCGACAAAATGTGCGGAATGCTCTTTACGAAGTGAGACGGATTATATATGATTTAAGACCGATGGCCCTTGATGACCTAGGCCTGATTCCAACTTTGCGGAAATATCTATATACAACCGAAGAATATAACGGTAAGGTGAAAATACATTTTCAGTGCATCGGCGATACGGAGGACAAACGACTCGCGCCTCAGTTTGAAGTTGCGCTCTTCAGACTCGCACAGGAAGCTGTATCCAATGCGTTAAAGCATTCTGGATCTGAAGAAATTACAGTCAAAGTTGAGATTACAAAGGATTTTGTGATTTTAATGATAAAAGATAACGGCAAAGGATTTGACCTGAAGGAAGCGAAAGAGAAGAAAAACAAATCATTCGGCTTGCTTGGAATGAAAGAAAGAGTAGATTTATTGGAAGGAACCATGACGATAGATTCAAAAATAGGTCTTGGGACATTTATCATGATTAAGGTTCCGTTATCTCTTTGACTATGATTTGTAAAATAGAGCCAAAAGGCATATTGACCGAATACCAGAGTATATAGAACAATAATACAAGGAGGCGTGGCTTGTGACTAAAGTAAACATTGTTATTATCGACGACCATCAGTTATTTCGTGAAGGTGTTAAGCGGATATTGGATTTTGAACCTACCTTTGAAGTGGTAGCGGAAGGAGACGACGGAGATGAAGCGGCTCGTATTGTTGAGCACTATCATCCTGATGTCGTGATCATGGATATCAATATGCCGAACGTAAATGGCGTGGAAGCTACAAAGCAGCTTGTAGAGCTGTATCCTGAATCTAAAGTAATTATTCTATCAATTCACGATGACGAGAATTATGTAACACATGCCCTGAAAACAGGTGCAAGAGGTTATCTGCTGAAAGAGATGGATGCTGATACACTAATTGAAGCGGTTAAAGTAGTTGCCGAGGGCGGTTCTTACCTTCACCCGAAGGTTACTCACAACCTCGTAAACGAATTCCGACGTCTTGCAACAAGCGGAGTTTCTGCTCATCCTCAGCATGAGGTCTATCCAGAGATTCGCAGACCATTACATATTTTAACAAGACGGGAATGTGAAGTGCTGCAAATGCTTGCAGACGGAAAAAGCAACCGCGGCATCGGTGAATCATTGTTTATCAGTGAAAAAACTGTTAAAAACCATGTCAGCAATATCTTACAAAAAATGAATGTAAACGACCGGACGCAAGCCGTGGTGGTCGCCATTAAAAATGGTTGGGTAGAAATGAGATAGCATGAAATTGGACTTGCCTTTTTGAGGCAGGTCTTTTTTTAGGCTTCTGTTTCCCTTACAATAGAGTCATAAATTGATAAGGCAGGTAACGAAGCTATGAATATTGCAGTAGTAACAGATAGTACGGCATATATTCCAAAAGAAATGCGTGAACAAAATCATATACACATGATTCCTCTCCAGGTTGTTTTTGGGGATGAAACATATCATGAAGAAACAGAAATGGACTGGAGAAGCTTTTACCAAGAAGTGAAAAAGCATACAGAGCTTCCATCCACTTCTCAGCCTGCGATCGGCGAGCTGGTTGCTTTGTATGAAGAGCTCGGCAAGTCATATGATGCGGTGATCAGTATTCATCTTTCTAGCGGAATTAGCGGAACGTTCAGCAGTGCAGCTGCAGCGAATACAATGGTCGATAATATTGAAGTATACCCGTTTGACTCAGAGATCAGCTGTCTGGCTCAAGGGTTTTATGCTCTGAAAGCAGCCGACTTGATCAGAAATGGAGCTTCATCTCCGGAAGATATTATAAAAGAACTGGAAGAAATGAAAAAAACCGTTCGTGCATATTTTATGGTGGATGATTTAACTCATCTTCAGCGAGGCGGACGATTAAGCAGTGCCCAAGCCTTTATTGGGAGTCTTCTCAAGGTAAAGCCTATTCTGCATTTTGACAATAAGGTAATTGTGCCTTTTGAGAAGATCCGCACACGCAAAAAAGCAATTTCGCGGATTTACGAGCTTTTAGATGAAGACGCGAGTAAGGGCATGCCGATGAAAGCTGCCGTTATTCACGCTAATCGAGAAGAAGAAGCATCGAGTATTATTGAAGAGCTCTCTGCAAAATATCCGCATGTTGAATTTTATAACAGCTACTTTGGTGCGGTTATAGGCACTCATCTTGGTGAAGGTGCAATAGGAATCTGCTGGTGTTTTAAATAAATGATGAAATCTCCGTTTTAGAAGCGGAGATTTTTTTATATTCTTTTTTTAGCTGTTAGACAGAATATTTTCATTCCGGCATAATATCTCGCAAGGAGGCCGTACTATGCAGACTAAGACATCAGAATCGAACAGCCTATTCTCTAAAGAACTGCAGCAGCAGTTTCAGGGACGTCATCTGCTTAGAACAGAAATCCCATTTTCTGACGAGATCATTGATTGGCATATCGAGCATGGTTATATATCTGCCGAGGAGTCTATATCAAAAAATAAATGGGGATATAGATGCAATAGATGCGGTCAAAATGATCAACAGTATTTTTCTTCGTATCATTCATCAGGAGAAGATAAAGTATACTGCCGCTCTTGTGTCATGATGGGCAGAGTGAGTGAGGATATTTCTTTATATTCCTGGTGCAAGGAGGCAGAGGCAAACTGGAAGCCTATAAAACTGACTTGGGATGGAAAGCTGTCAAGCGGACAGCAAAAGGCCGCTGACGTCTTAATTGAAGTAATTTCGAAGCAAGAAGAGCTCCTTATTTGGGCTGTTTGCGGCGCAGGTAAAACTGAATTATTATTCCCGGGTATAGAATCGGCATTAAATCTAAGACTGCGTGTTTGTATTGCGACCCCGCGTACCGATGTTGTTTTAGAGCTTGCTCCGAGACTGAAGGCTGCATTTCAGGGTGCTGATATTTCAGTTCTATACGGAGGAAGTGATGACAAAGGGCGTTTATCTCCGCTTATGATTTCCACAACCCATCAGCTTTTGCGCTATAAAGACGCATTCGACGTCATGATCGTTGATGAAGTGGATGCTTTTCCATATTCCGCTGATCAAACTCTTCAATTCGCTGTTCAAAAAGCGAGAAAGAAAAACAGCACTCTTGTTTATCTAAGCGCAACACCTCCTAAAGAATTAAAAAGAAAAACATATAAAGGTGAGTTAAAATCCGTTCGCATACCGGCCAGATACCATCGGAAGCCATTGCCTGAACCGCGCTTTCAGTGGTGCGGAAACTGGAAAAAGAAATTAACCCGAAACAAAATCCCAAATGCGGTAAAAAGATGGATAGAACAGCATGTGAAAGAAGGAAGGCCCGTTTTTTTATTTGTTCCTTCCATTTCTGTTCTGGTAAAAGCTGCTTCCTGTTTTAAAAACATGAATTATCGAACAGCGGCTGTACATGCGGAAGATAAGCTCAGAAAAGAAAAAGTGCAGCAATTTCGAGACGGTCAGTTTGATCTGTTAATCACAACAACAATATTGGAAAGAGGTGTCACAGTTCCTATGGTCCAAACAGGCATCTTAGGGGCAGAATCGCCCATCTTTACGGAAAGCGCGCTTGTGCAAATCGCGGGAAGGACAGGACGGCATAAAGAACATGCAGACGGCGATGTCATTTATTTTCACTTCGGAAAAACAAAGAGTATGATAGAGGCAAGAAAACATATAAAAATAATGAATGAATTGGCTTTAAAAAATAAATTGATAGACTAGTTAATATTTAAAAACATGATACAGTATACTCATATAACTAATGAGGAGCTGTAAAAATGCTTGTCAATTCAAAAGAAATCATGATGGAAGAACTTCTTGACCGATATATGGATCAGCTTCATATGACCTGCACTTGCCAAGTATGCAAAAATGATGTACTTGCACTTTCTTTAAACCAAGTAAGACCAGCTTACGTCACTGATTTAAAAAAGATTGCATATACGAAAGCTGAGCTGGTAGATAAACAGAAAAACACGGCTATGCTTGTGATTTTGGCTGAATCAGCTGCTGTGGTATCGGAGAATCCGAGTGATCAATGCGAAACGAGACAGGAGGAGGCTCTAAAAAACTGATCTGTCTATTATGTGATTCACAATTTTCTCAAGCTGTTTCATGGTGCTCACTATTCTTATTAAAACCTGACGACAGGGTCTGTCAGTCCTGCAGAAACAAATTACAGATCATCAAAGGGGCCATCTGTCCGCTTTGCGGCAGGCCTCAAACCGCTCATGAAGTGTGTGCGGATTGCGAGGCATGGAAATCAAGAATAGATGACGGCTTAAGGCTCAGTCAAAACCGTTCTGTTTACTTATATAATGACATGATGAAAGAAACGCTCGCCCGAATGAAATTCAGGGGAGATGCAGCAATAATAAGCGCTTTTAAAAATGACTTTTCCTCAGAATTCTCTGCTGTCTATCCAGATAAACGCCTTGTGCTCGTTCCCATTCCGTTAAGCGAAGAACGGAAAGCAGAACGCGGCTTTAACCAGTCACAAATGCTTGCTGAATGCTTAAACCGGCCCATCCTCAATCCTCTCATCCGCCTGAATAATGAAAAGCAGTCTAAGAAAAAGAAAACGGAGCGCCTGCTTTCAGAGCATGTTTTTGAAACAAAAAACAGCTCCGTTGAGGGTATGGATATCGTTTTAATCGACGATCTTTATACTACGGGCGCCACTTTGCACTATGCTGCCCGCTGTTTATTGGAGAAAGGCAAAGCTGGTTCTGTGTCATCTTTTACCTTAGTGAGAAGCTAAATGATTCAATTTTTGTGCCGATATAATGTCTAGAAATTACTGCAGGCATATTAATGAATAAGGAGTAAACATGATGGGTGAACTGGCGAATTGTCCGAAATGCAATGCTTTATTTTTAAAAACAAAGCTGCAAACCGTGTGTCAGGCGTGTATTAAGGAAGAAGAAAAATCATTTGAGACTGTGTATAAATTTTTAAGGAAACAGGAAAACAGGCAATCAACACTGAGCCGCATAACTGAGGAAACAGGTGTGGAGGAAGAGCTGATTTTAAAATTCATCAGGCAAAAGCGAATCCAAATCACTCATCTGCCGAATTTGGCATACCCTTGTGAAAGGTGCGGGACATCGATTAGGGAAGGCAAGTTCTGCAAGGCTTGCCAGTCCGATATAAAGGATCAAATAGATCATCTGAACCAAGAATCCGCATTGAAAACAGAACGGGAAAATAGTAAAAAAGACACATACTATGCCTATAATACCAAAAACAGCTGATTCCCTAAACTAACTGAAAACGCAGTCGATAAAAGGGTTAGATTGTTTAAAGACTGCAACGGAAAGCGAGAGGAATCCTATGAAAATCAATCAATTTGGAACACAATCCGTTAATCCATACCAAAAAAATTACGAAAAGCAAGCAGTGCAAAAAAATGCTGCACAGCCTAAAGATAAAATCGAAATTTCATCGCAGGCTAAAGAGCTGCAAAATGCATCCGACGCAGTCACTGGTTCACGCCAGGAAAAAATCGCGCAGCTAAAAGCGCAAATTGAAAACGGGTCATACAAAGTAGACGCAAATCATATAGCGAAAAATATGATTAATTTTTATAAAAAGCAATAAAAAAGGAGAAAGCCCATGTCAGCAAAGCCAATTATTGAACAATTGAAGCGACTTTGCGTTCTGCATGAGCATCTGCTCACGCTGTCTGAGGAAAAGACGGAAGCGCTCAAAGCCGGCAAAACAAAAGAGCTTTCTAACATTTTGACAAAGGAACAAAAGTATATTCAAGCTATCGGACAGACAGAAGATGACCGGATCAAAGCGACTTCCGCCTTTCTCGGATTCAGCGAAAATAACACCATTTCTGCTTGTATCGCCAAAACTTCAGGCAGTGAAAAGGAAGAGCTGGAACAACTATATAAAGCTCTTTCTAACGTTCTCGGACATCTGAAAGAAGTGAATGAGATGAATAGGCAGTTGACGAGAGACGCGCTGCAATTCATCTCTATTTCGTACGATATGCTGGTTCCTAAGGAAAATAATTTCAATTACAGCAAATCAATTAAAGCTGAGCTTCCAAAGAGCAGCCGGATGAAACTTTTTGATTCAAAAGCTTAGCAGAAAGGAATTCAGAATATGACATCTACCTTTATGGGTCTTGAAACTGCAAGGCGGGCGTTAAGCGCTCAGCAAGCAGCGTTAAGCACTACTGCAAATAATGTGGCAAATGCCAATACTGATGGTTATACAAGACAGCGAGTCTCATTAGAGGCAACGGACTATTTCCCTGCTGTATCAAAAAATGCAGAAAAAACTGCGGGACAAATGGGAACGGGTGTACAAGGCAAGTCAGTTGAAAGAATCAGAGACATCTTTCTTGACTACCAATACCGCCTCCAAAACAGCAGTTCTGGATATTATGACACGAAGGCTAAAGCCCTGTCCCAAATGGAAGGGATTATGAATGAGACTGGTGGCAGCGGATTAAACAGTGTGCTAAATTCATTTTGGAATTCTCTGCAAGAACTATCCAATAATGCAAATGAGGACAGTGCGCGTTCTGTTGTCTCTCAAAAAGGACAGGCTGTTGCTGATACGTTTAATCATATTTCTGAGTCCCTTACAAAAGTTCAATCAAATTTAAAAGCAGAACTAGATACTAGTGTACTAGATGTTAATTCACTGCTATCTCAATTAAACAGTCTCAATAAGCAAATTGCACAGGTAGAACCAGTCGGTCTGCTTCCGAATGGTTTATACGATCAACGTGATTTGCTGATTGATAAATTATCTTCAATTGTTGATGTCAAAGTGAGCTACAACAAATCAGGCGGGAATGCGCTTGCTTCTTCGGAAGGAACTGTATCGATCGAAATCCTGGATAAAAATAAACAGTCGCTGGGAACTGTTCTGGACGGAAAAAATTATGAGGTTTCAGAGCTGAAAGCTAACTATGATAATGAAACGGGCTTAGTGACAAGTATTTCAATTGGAGACACTGCGGTTCAAGCTGAGTCGTTCAGCAGCAATGGATCACTGTTAGGATTTATACAGTCTTATGGATATGTCACGGCAGACGGCAAAGAAAAGGGCATATATCCGGAGATGCTTTCAGATCTTGATAATATGGCGCTCGAATTTGCAAAAGCTTTCAATGAAGTACACCGAAATGGTCTGACAGAGAGCGGTGAACAAGGCGGGGACTTTTTTGATTTTACCGGGGGTGAAACTGAGCCGGCAAAAGGCGCAGCAGGTAAGATTAAAGTCACTGACAGCATAAAAGATTCAAAAGGCGCGAATATCGCTTTCTCACTTACTGGAGCAGCAAACGATAATTCAAACGCAACGAATTTAGCAAATGTGTTAACTGGGGACATCACCATTAACGGAAAAGAAACGAGTGTGCTAGATTATTATGCTGGTCTCATTGGCGAGCTGGGGATCAAAGCTCAAGAGGCGAATCGGCTGGCATCTAATACAGAAACACAGCTGAATGATGCAGACATAAACCGTCAGCAAATGAGCGCTGTTTCTTTAGATGAAGAAATGACCAATATGATTCAATTCCAACACGCATACAATGCTGCCGCAAGAATGGTAACGTTACAAGACGAAATCCTTGATAAAGTAATTAATGGCATGGGTGTCGGGGGAAGGTAGGTAGATCAAATGAGAGTAACACAAGGGATGATTCAGCAAAACTCATTGAGATATATCGGTTCAAGCTACTCAAAGCTGGATAAACTTCAATCACAGATTTCTTCCGGAAAAAAAATCTCAAAAGCTTCCGATGATCCAGTAGTAGCTATGAAAAGCTTAAAGTACAATACGCAATTATCTCAAGTTCAGCAATACCAAAGTAATGCTTCTCAAGCCTTTACTTGGCTTGAAAACACAGAAACAAACATTACTGAAGGAATTGACATTATGTCAAAGGTCAGAGAGTTAGCTGTTCAAGCTAAGAATGACACAAATGGTGGAGCAGAATTGCAAGCTATTGGTGTAGAAGTAAAACAATTAAAAGAACAGCTCTTAAATATTGCTAATACACAAGTGAACGGCAGATATATCTTCAATGGCACTAATTCAGATACACCTCCAGTTAAAGACAACGGTGACGGAACTTATACGATTTCTGATACCGCTGACGTTATTGTCAATATATCGGATAATATGTCATTAAAGGTGAACTCAGATCCGAAGGCAGCCTTTGGCGGTACTTCTGGAAGCGGACAAAATGTGTTTGAAATGCTTAATTCATTTGAGACAGCACTTAATTCAGGCTCTTTGGACGATGTGGACAGCGTTTTAGATGATATTGATCAATTTTCTGACGGTATGAGTGCAGAACGATCTGATATTGGAGCGAGATATAACCGTCTTGAACTGATTAATACAAGACTTTCAGCTCAAGAAGAAACAGCTACAAAAGTGTTGTCAGACAATGAAGACGTAGAACTGGAAGAAATAATAACTGAATTTATTGCGCAGCAAAGCGTGCACAGGGCTACTCTGGCTGTAAATGCGCAAATTGTTCAGCCTACATTGATCGACTTTTTAAAGTAAGCGGCTCTCAGGAGTTCGCTTTTTTTATAGTTTAGGAGGTAGAGTGATGCAAATTCCCAGATTGATTATGCATAGTGTTCAAGGGAAAATTGGTTTAACAACGACGCCTGCCAGCTTAAAAATAGAGCAGCCGCAAGCCGACTTGGAAATTGAACAGCCAAGCCCGGAAATGGAAATATCGGTGACCCCGGGAAAACTCACGATTGACCAGACGCAAGCATGGGAAGAATTAGACAGAAAGCATATATCCAAAAGAATCGAAGAAGCTGCCCAACAAGGGCATGAGGATGTAATGGAGGGGATAGCCCGTACCGCAGAAGAAGGAGACGAGCTTATGAGAATTGAAAATAAGGGGAACCCAATCGCTTCACAAGCAAAGAGGAACTCTGAGATGCACCAAATTCAATTAGGCGAACATTATGCTCCTTCTCTTTCAAGGGTGAAAATACAATATACTCCGTCACAGCTTAATGTTCAGATTACGCCGCGAAAGCCTGTTATTCAGGCTGAACCGCATAAGCCGATTGTTGAATATATGCCGGGAAACGTTAAGATTGACATGCTCCAATACCCTGATTTAAATATAGATGTAGAATACCCGAAAAAATCACTAGAAAAGTAAAAAGAAAAGGATCGTGAACAATGATCATTCATACTAAGTACCATGGCCAAATGAACGTGAAAGAAGAACAAATCATTCTTTTTGAAAACGGGATTCCAGGTTTTGTTGAAGAAAAACAGTTTGTCATTCTTCCGCTTTCAGAAGACTCTCCATTCGTGGCGCTGCAGTCCGTCACTTCAGAGAATCTTGCGTTCATCGTTGTAAGTCCGTTTATCTTTTTTAAGAATTATGAATTTGACCTTGATGAATCAACTGCTGAACTTTTGGATATCGATAATATTGAAGACGTAGAAGTCATGACATTATTGACCATGGAAGAGCCATTCGAAAAAACTACTGCTAATTTATTGGCTCCTATTATTGTGAATCGCAAGAACATGCTGGCTAAGCAAGTCGTTTTACACGACTCCCCATATACGACAAAGCATCCGATTGGAGGAGAATCATGCTAGTTTTATCGCGGAAATTAAACGAAGCGATTCAAATAGGTGCTGATATTGAAGTGAAAGTCATTGCGGTTGAGGGTGACCAAGTGAAGCTGGGAATTGACGCCCCAAAGCATATTGATATTCACAGGAAAGAAATATATTTGACCATTCAGGAAGAAAATAATCGAGCGGCAGCGTTATCCAGCGATGTGATCTCCGCATTATCCTCACAAAAAAAGTGAGGATTTTTTTTATTTTTGTATTAACAAAATCAGAGACAATCCGATATTAATGATGTAGCCGGGAGGAGACGCAAGCACTCCGCCAGTTACAAAAAAACAAGGCACAAGGACGTGCCTTAACAACATATTCAGGGAGGAACAAAACAATGAGAATTAACCACAATATCGCAGCACTTAACACACTGAATCGTTTGGGTTCAAACAACGGCGCAGCACAAAAGAACATGGAGAAACTTTCTTCAGGTCTTCGTATCAACCGTGCGGGAGATGACGCAGCAGGTCTTGCGATCTCTGAAAAAATGAGAGGGCAAATCAGAGGTCTTGAAATGGCTTCTAAAAACTCTCAAGACGGAATCTCTCTTATCCAAACAGCTGAGGGTGCATTGACTGAAACTCATGCAATCCTTCAACGTATGCGTGAACTTACTGTTCAAGCAGGAAACACAGGCACACAACAAGAAGAAGATCTTGGTGCAATTAAAGATGAAATGGATGCACTTATCTCTGAAATTGACGGTATTTCAAATCGTACTGAATTTAACGGTAAAAAATTGTTAGATGGATCTTCTGCTACTGATGGTTTTACATTCCAAATTGGTGCAAATGCTGGCCAACAACTAAATGTTAAAATTGACAGCATGTCAGCAACTGCTTTAGGAGTAAACACTCTTGATGTAACAGATTTCGCTGCTACTCCTTTTGATACTCAACTTCAAAGTATTGATACTGCAATCAATAAGGTATCTACTCAACGTGCTAAACTTGGTGCGGTACAAAACCGTCTTGAGCATACAATCAACAACTTAGGCGCTTCTGGTGAAAACCTGACAGCTGCTGAGTCTCGTATCCGTGACGTTGACATGGCTAAAGAGATGAGCGAGTTCACAAAGAACAACATTCTTTCTCAAGCTTCTCAAGCTATGCTCGCTCAAGCGAACCAACAGCCTCAAAACGTACTTCAATTGTTACGTTAATTTTGAAAAAGACCTTGGCGTTTGCCGGGGTCTTTTTTTATATTCCTAACTCCAAATCTTCCCCCTGGCTGTCTATAACTCGTGATATAATAATCGGATTCTCCACTAACCTATAAAAGTATTTCCAAACAAGAATTCTAAAACAGATGAGTTTTTTTCCATAAATATGTGTAATCTTATCTCGACTTAGTCGATATAAACGATAGATTGGGACATAGGGGATGATCAATTGAACATTGAAAGACTCACTACGTTACAACCTGTTTGGGATCGTTATGATACTCAAATACATAATCAGAAAGATCATGAGAGTGAGGTTCCTGTTCATCAAGTTTCATATACCAATCTTGCTGAAATGGTAGGGGAAATGAACAAGCTTTTGGAACCTTCGCAAGTTCACCTGAAGTTTGAGCTCCATGAGAAGTTAAAAGAATACTATGTAAAAGTAATAGAGGACTCTACAAATGAAGTCGTCCGCGAGATTCCGCCGAAACGGTGGCTTGATTTTTATGCGGCTATGACTGAATTTCTTGGGTTATTTGTAGATGAAAAAAAGTAGATGAGGAGTGGTTTGAAATGGTCACGAGAATAACAGGTCTTGCGTCAGGAATGGATATAGATGATATCGTATCAAAGCTGATGCAAACAGAAAGAGCGCCGCTTGATAAGCTGACTCAAAAAAAACAGACGCTAGAATGGCAGCGTGACAGCTATCGTGAAGTCAACTCAAAAATAAAAGAATTACAAGATTATATGTCTAAAAATACGTTGACATATCCGAGCACGTATCAGAGCAAAGCTGTGATCAGCTCCAATGAGTCTGTGTTAACTGCTACAGGAAGCGCAAGTGCGCCAAACTCGTCTTCTACTGTTGAAGTAGCGAGTTTGGCAACTGCAGCAACGTATAAGGCAAATAATTATACGGGATACACACAAGGCGATTATAATTTGGCATTTAACGTTGTAGCACCTGGTGAGACAACGGCAAAAACAGTGAACATCAGTGTGACGAGCGCCGATACCATTGATAATGTGATTTCTAAACTTAACAGCTCAGATCTAGGAGTATCAGCATTTAAAGATAAAATATGGAACGGTACAGAGTATGTAGAAACGATTGCGTTTTCTTCTAAAGCAACAGGTGCAGGAGGCAGCATACAGGCAGCAGACTCTGCTACATCCGACTTTATGTCCGGTCAGCTTGGTTTTTCTTTAGACGCTGAAAATAAGCTCACTGCTTACAAAGAAGGAACAAATGCAAAGGTCACAATTAATGGCTTTGAAATGGAGAAGCTGACAAACAACTTTACCGTTAATGGCATCACCTACTCGATCAAAAATACAACTGCAGCCACAGGCCCTGTTACCACATCTGTTTCTACTGATGTTGACGGGATTTATAACCAAATTAAAGAGTTTGTAGATAAATACAATGAATTGGTTGACAGCCTGAATGAAAAGCTCAAGGAAGAAAAATTCAGAGACTATACTCCGCTGACGAGTGAACAAAAAGAAGCAATGTCTGATAAAGAGGTAGAACTCTGGGAGAAGAAGGCAAAAAACGGTTTGCTGAGAAATGATTCCAGCATCAGCACCGGCACGAACCAAATGCGGACTGATTTTTATACTCAAGTTAATGCGGATGGGAAAACCTATCAATTAACTGAATTTGGCATCACAACCTCAAGTGCTTATCAATTGCGGGGCCATTTAGAGATTAATGAAGACAAACTGAAAGCAAAAATACAAGAAGATCCACAAAGTGTTGCCGCCTTATTTACAAACGGAACGAACAGCAGTGCCTATAGTGATAAAGGGATTATGAAACGTATCGGCGACACACTGAGAAGCACAGTGAAAAGCATTGAAGCAAAAGCCGGCAATTCAACAATGGGGGCAAGCGACTATTCAATTGGGAAGAATTTGCGTTCCATCAGTACTGAAATCACCGATATGCAGAACCGATTGAACACAGTAGAAAACCGTTATTATAAAAAATTCAGTGCAATGGATTCTGCGATTCAAAAAATGAACGAACAAGCGTCCTATTTATCACAGCTACTTGTACAATAAATGTAATTTGGAGGATGACACATGGCGATCCAAAATCCTTATGCAGCTTATCAGCAAAATTCAGTGAATACCGCTACGCCCGGGGAGCTGACCCTTATGCTGTATAATGGCTGTTTGAAATTTATAAAACTTGCATCTCAGGCCATTGAGAATAATGATATGGAAGGTAAAAATGAAAATCTGATTAAAGCGCAAAATATCATTCAGGAATTAAATGGTACACTTAACCGCAACATAGAGCTTTCCGGTTCAATGGGTGCGATGTACGATTATATGTATCGAAGATTGGTACAGGCAAATATCAAAAATGATACGAGCATGCTGGCTGAGGTAGAGGGCTATGTAAAAGATTTTCGCGATGCTTGGAAACAAGCCATGCAAAGTGAACGAAAGGACCGGCACGGATCAGGCGGGATCGCATGAAAAACATAGATCAACTATACACTGAGACGGAGAGTATGCTGTCACACATACAAAATACACCGGAAAGCGATGAACTTTTAAAGCAAATTGAAGGCTTTGTGTCTAAACGGTCTGAACTTATTCAGGGGATATCTCTGCCGCTTTCAGAAGAAGAGCGAAAGCAGATGAAGCTTGTCTTGACATGGGATCAGCTTATTGTGAAGGAAATGGAAAGACTGAAGCAGTCAATCGCAGCAGAACTTCAGCAGGTGAAAAGAAAACGTGCGATGCATACGACGTATTTAAATCCTTATAACAACATCACGATTGACGGAAGATATTATGACAAGCGTAAATAGGTGAGTGCCTTGAAGAGCATTGAGGATTATACGCTTTTATCAGCTTATTATCATCTTCTTTTTACCATTGAGGAAGGGCTGTGCTATTTGATAGAGGCGGAACAGAATTTATCAAAAACAGAAGGGGATCGGATCTACCAAGATCTGATCCAAGCCTTTTTTTATTTGGATTCAACCCATTCAACTCTTCTTTTCGTGATGAACACACGGTGCGCAGAAGTATGCGTTAAGGCTTTTGACGAGATTTTTGCAGAATTTGATCAATTGGTTTCTTTCTCATTCCCCTCTCATGAATTCTGCGAGTATTTAAAAGGACATTTTCTGATTCACTATAGGAAATGGATGCTGTCCATTCATCGATGTATGGAGCCCTTTGTGATCAATTGACTTTGTGTAAGGTATTTTTTCTTATTACGAGCATATACATATACCTCCCGTAACCATAGAAACATTAGCATAAAACGGCATAATTCGACAAAGTTCACTGAATTTTCACAAAAGGTTTACGTTTCAGCAGGAATTGTAAAGGGTAAGGGAGAAATAGATACATATCCTTAATAAAAGGGAGGCGTTCTTTGATGAACTATAACATCAGAGGAGAAAATATTGAAGTGACACCCGCGTTAAAGGATCATGTCGAGAAGAAGATCGGCAAGCTGGAGCGTTATTTTGAGCATAGTGTAAATGCCGATGTGAACGTCAACTTGAAGTTTTACAATGACAAGGAGTCCAAGGTTGAGGTTACGATTCCGATGACAGATCTGGCGCTTCGGTCTGAAGTGCATAACGAGGATATGTACAATGCAATTGATCTCGCTACAAACAAGCTGGAACGTCAAATCCGTAAGCATAAAACAAAAGTAAACCGCAAATTCCGTGAGCAGGGTCTTCCGAAATCTTCAGTGGCAAACGGCCTCGGCTCTGATACAGATATTGCGGTTCAGGACGAAATAGAAGAAGATGAAAGCTTAGAAATCGTCCGTCAGAAGCGCTTTAATTTAAAGCCGATGGATAATGAAGAAGCGATCTTGCAAATGAATATGCTCGGCCATAACTTCTTTGTTTTCACAAATGCGGAAACAAACCTTACAAACGTCGTGTACCGCAGAAATGACGGGAAATATGGCCTGATTGAACCGACTGAATAATGAAGAGCAGCCTTCCGTGATTTTCGCGGAAGGTTTTTGTTTTTTCTTATTTGCAAATTCTTTGGAAATAAGAGAAGGTATGATATGATAATGAGAGGTATACATGGACTAGTAAATTATTTATACATGCTTGTCAAACAGGCATGTGATGATAGAGGAGCGTTATAAATGCTTGGAATTTTAAATAAAATGTTTGATCCAACAAAACGTACGCTGAATAGATACGAAAAAATAGCTAACGATATTGATGCGATTCGGGGAGACTATGAAAATCTCTCAGATGATGCGCTGAAACATAAAACAATTGAATTTAAAGAGCGCCTTGAAAAAGGGGCGACAACTGATGATCTACTTGTTGAAGCATTCGCAGTGGTTCGGGAAGCTTCTCGCCGCGTAACCGGCATGTTCCCGTTTAAAGTCCAGCTTATGGGGGGCGTGGCTCTTCATGACGGAAATATCGCGGAGATGAAAACAGGGGAAGGTAAAACATTAACATCTACTCTGCCTGTTTATTTAAATGCCTTATCTGGAAAAGGCGTGCACGTCGTGACAGTCAATGAATACTTGGCGAGCCGTGACGCAGAGCAAATGGGGAAAATTTTCGAGTTTCTCGGCTTAACTGTCGGACTGAATTTGAACTCAATGTCGAAAGATGAAAAAAGGGAAGCTTATGCGGCTGACATCACTTATTCTACAAACAACGAGCTCGGCTTCGACTATTTGCGAGACAACATGGTTCTTTATAAAGAGCAAATGGTGCAGCGTCCGCTTCATTTTGCGGTAATTGATGAAGTCGACTCTATTTTGATTGATGAAGCGAGAACACCGCTTATCATTTCAGGACAGGCTGCAAAATCGACAAAACTGTACGTACAGGCAAATGCTTTTGTACGCACGTTAAAAGCAGAAAAAGACTATACGTATGATGTGAAAACAAAAGGTGTACAGCTCACAGAAGAAGGAATGACAAAGGCTGAAAAAGCGTTCGGCATCGACAACCTGTTTGATGTGAAAAATGTGGCGCTCAACCACCATATCAACCAGTCCTTAAAAGCGCACGTTGCCATGCAGAAGGACGTTGATTACGTAGTAGAAGACGGTCAGGTTGTCATCGTTGACTCTTTCACGGGTCGTTTAATGAAAGGCCGCCGATACAGCGAAGGGCTTCACCAGGCGATCGAAGCGAAGGAAGGGCTTGAAATTCAAAATGAGAGCATGACCTTGGCGACGATTACGTTCCAAAACTACTTCCGGATGTATGAAAAGCTGGCCGGTATGACGGGTACGGCTAAAACAGAGGAAGAGGAATTTCGTAACATCTACAACATGCAGGTTGTGACGATTCCGACAAACCAGCCGGTTGTTCGTGATGACCGTCCTGATTTAATTTACCGTTCAATGGAAGGAAAGTTTAAGGCCGTTGCTGAAGATGTTGCCCAGCGATATATGACAGGACAGCCCGTTCTTGTCGGTACAGTTGCGGTTGAAACGTCTGAATTGATTTCAAAGCTGCTCAAAAACAAGGGTATCCCGCATCAGGTATTAAACGCCAAAAACCATGAGCGAGAAGCGCAAATCATTGAAGAGGCCGGTCAGAAAGGCGCTGTGACGATTGCGACAAACATGGCGGGGCGCGGAACAGACATTAAGCTTGGCGAAGGAGTAAAAGAGCTTGGCGGACTAGCCGTTGTCGGAACGGAACGCCATGAATCACGCCGGATTGACAATCAGCTGCGAGGACGTTCAGGACGTCAGGGTGATCCGGGGATCACACAATTTTATCTTTCTATGGAAGATGAATTGATGCGCAGATTTGGTGCTGAGCGGACAATGGCAATGCTTGACCGTTTTGGTATGGATGACTCCACTCCGATTCAAAGCAAAATGGTATCCCGCGCGGTTGAATCATCTCAAAAACGCGTTGAAGGAAATAACTTCGATTCACGTAAACAGCTTCTCCAATATGATGATGTTCTTCGCCAGCAGCGTGAGGTTATCTATAAGCAGCGTTTCGAAGTCATCGACTCTGAAAACCTGCGTGAAATCGTAGAAAATATGATCAAATCTTCTCTCGAGCGGGCAATTGCGGCCTATACACCAAGAGAAGAGCTTCCTGAGGAGTGGAAGCTTGACGGTCTTGTTGAGCTTGTTAACACGGCTTACCTTGACGAAGGCGCGCTTGAAAAGAGCGACATCTTCGGCAAAGAGCCGGATGAAATGCTTGAGCTCATTATGGATCGCATCAAGACCAAATATAATGACAAAGAGGAAAAATTCGGCGAAGAACAAATGCGCGAATTTGAGAAAGTCATCGTGCTTCGCGCCGTCGATTCAAAATGGATGGATCATATCGACGCAATGGATCAGCTTCGCCAAGGGATTCACCTTCGTGCTTACGCGCAAACAAATCCGCTGCGTGAGTATCAAATGGAAGGCTTTGCGATGTTTGAGCATATGATTGAATCCATCGAGGACGAGGTTGCCAAATTTGTGATGAAGGCTGAGATTGAAAATAATCTGGAGCGTGAAGAGGTTGTACAAGGCCAAACCACGGCTCATCAGCCGCAAGAAGGCGATGAAAACAAAAAAGCAAAGAAAGCGCCGGTTCGTAAAGTGGTTGATATCGGCCGAAATGCGCCATGCCACTGCGGAAGCGGAAAAAAATATAAAAATTGCTGCGGCCGGACTGAATAGTTCGTTCGGGCAAGTTTGCTGACCGCGGCGCCTTGAGCGCCCGCGGATCTTTTAATGAGGTGAATGGAATGGAATTATCAGAAATCAGAGTTGAGCTCGAAAATATGGCTTCTCGTTTAGCGGACTTTAGGGGGTCTCTTTGACCTCGAATCAAAGGAGACCCGCATTGCTGAGCTAGATGAGCAAATGGCTGATCCGGAATTCTGGAATGATCAGCAGAAAGCTCAAACGGTCATCAATGAAGCAAATGGTTTAAAGGATTATGTCAATTCCTATAAAAAATTGAATGAATCCCATGAAGAACTGCAAATGACTCATGACCTTCTGAAAGAAGAGCCGGATCAAGATCTTCAGCTTGAGCTTGAAAAAGAGCTAAAGGCTTTAACGAAGGAGTTCAATGAGTTTGAGCTTCAGCTTCTTCTCAGTGAGCCGTATGATAAAAACAGCGCAATTTTGGAGCTGCATCCGGGTGCGGGCGGCACTGAGTCACAGGATTGGGGCTCTATGCTTCTCAGAATGTACACCAGATGGGCTGAGCGCCGCGGCTTTAAAGTGGAAACGCTCGATTACCTTCCTGGTGATGAAGCCGGTATTAAGTCAGTCACATTACTGATTAAAGGGCACAACGCTTATGGATATATCAAGGCGGAAAAAGGCGTCCATCGTCTCGTGCGGATTTCTCCGTTTGACTCATCAGGCCGCCGCCACACTTCATTCGTATCTTGTGAAGTTATGCCTGAATTCAACGATGAGATCGATATTGATATCCGTACGGAGGATATAAAAGTTGATACGTACCGTGCAAGCGGAGCAGGCGGACAGCACGTCAACACAACAGACTCAGCTGTTCGGATTACCCACTTGCCGACAAACGTGGTTGTGACATGTCAAACAGAACGTTCACAAATTAAAAACCGTGAAAGAGCGATGAAAATGCTGAAGGCAAAGCTGTATCAGCGCAGAATTGAAGAACAGCAGGCCGAGCTGGACGAAATTCGCGGTGAGCAAAAAGAGATCGGCTGGGGAAGCCAAATCCGCTCTTACGTATTCCATCCGTATTCCATGGTAAAAGACCATCGGACCAATACAGAAATGGGTAATGTTCAAGCCGTAATGGACGGAGATATTGACGTATTTATTGACGCATACCTTCGTTCTAAACTTTCATAAGCAGGAAACACACCTGGTGTCTACAGGTGTGTTTTTTTATTGCCTGCATATCCTTGCTTTCACTGCTGCTTTAGCATATTACCACTGTGTTTGGGTGTTATTTACATCTTATCGGGGAAGGATTAAAATGCTATCGGAGAGCATAGGAAGAAACGGAGGAAGGTTGTAATGATGGATGTACGGAATAAAAGTTTTCGAGTTATAAGGGATTATGTATACATACTGATAGGGGCAGCAATTACAGCAGTGTCCTTTAATGTCTTTCTGCTTCCTAATAAAATAGCCGCAGGCGGTGTCAGCGGGATCAGTACCATTTTACAGTCATATGGTTTTGAAGCGGCCTATGTGCAGTGGATCATTAATATTCCCTTATTTATTGCCGGTATCATTTTGCTTGGCGGTAAATTTGGACTCAAGACACTCGCGGGTTCTGTCTTTTTGCCTCTTGTCGTGTTTTTGACGAGAGACATTCAGCCTGCTACACATCATGAGCTTCTGGCGGCGATTTTTGGCGGCGTCGGCATCGGGATTGGAATCGGCATTGTGTACTTAGGCAAAGGATCAACCGGGGGAACGGCATTAGCGGCTCAAATCATTCATAAGTACACAGGTCTCTCATTAGGGACCTGTCTCGCGATCATTGACGGTTTGATTGTTGTTACGGCGATGATCGTATTTAATATAGAGCAAGGGCTGTATGCCATGCTTGGGGTGTATGTATCAAGCAAAACCATTGATGTCGTCCAAGTCGGCTTCAACCGCTCTAAAATGGCGCTTATCATTACAAAACAGGAACAGGCCGTGAAGGAAGCTGTTTTTAAAAAAATTGACAGAGGCGTTACGAAAATTTCTGCAGTCGGCGGATATACTGACGATGAACGGCCGATTTTAATGTGCGTGGTTGGCCAAACTGAATTCACGAAATTGAAACAAATCGTCAAACAGATTGATGAGACTGCTTTTGTGATTGTAGCAGATGCAAGCGAGGTGCTGGGCGAGGGTTTCAAACGCGCTTAAACGGGGTTATAATATGGAAGAGATCGTAAAGGAGTTGTGCTTCTCAACATGAAATCAAAACTATCGATACTAATGCTTGTATTTGCCATTTCTGCCCTGCTGGCTGCCTGCGGTTCTAACGATGCAAAAGAAGAGAAGACAGACAACGGCAGCAAAACAGAAGCATCTGCGTCTGAAGGGGAAGAATTATATCAGCAGAGCTGTGTAGGCTGCCACGGCAAGGATTTAGAAGGTGTGTCAGGACCTAATCTCCAAGAGGTTGGTGGCAAATACGACGAAGAAAAAATTGAAAGCATTATTAAAAACGGACGGGGCAATATGCCGAAGGGGCTTGTAGATGATAAGGAAGCCGCTTCAATTGCCAAATGGCTGTCAGAGAAAAAGTAAGAGGAGAAAATCTTTGCCGCGATTCAGGCAAGGATTTTTTTATGCTTAAATCATGATGAATGAAAAGAAACTGTAATAGTATTATGTCTAAATTTGACGTATAATGAAGTGTGTTGAAAATCAAACTTTCAGATTTTTCATCTTTTTACAAATGAATGGGTCATAAACTGTCGAATGCTTTCGAAGAGTATGACCGTGCGACATAAAATGATATAAAAGATTAGGTGATTTCATGATAGAGATGAAAGAAGTATACAAAGCCTATCCGAACGGTGTAAAGGCGCTAAACGGGATTTCAGTTACCATTCATCCCGGAGAGTTTGTTTATGTTGTCGGACCGAGCGGAGCGGGTAAATCTACTTTTATTAAAATGATATACAGAGAAGAAAAGCCAACAAAAGGGCAAATTTTACTCAATCATAAAGATCTCGCATCGGTTAAAGAAAAAGAGATTCCTTTCGTGCGGCGTAAAATAGGTGTAGTCTTCCAGGACTTCAAGCTTCTCCCGAAACTTACTGTGTTTGAGAATGTGGCTTTTGCCCTTGAAGTAATTGGAGAACAGCCGTCTGTCATTAAAAAACGGGTGCTTGAAGTGCTTGATTTGGTGCAGCTGAAGCATAAAGCGAGACAATTCCCTGACCAGCTTTCAGGCGGGGAGCAGCAGCGTGTCTCTATAGCCAGATCAATTGTGAACAGCCCTGATGTTGTCATTGCAGATGAACCTACGGGAAACCTTGATCCGGATACGTCTTGGGAAGTCATGAAGACGCTGGAGGAGATTAATAACCGCGGAACAACAGTCGTAATGGCGACACATAATAAAGAAATCGTAAACACCATTAAGAAACGTGTCATTGCAATCGAAGATGGTATCATTGTGCGTGATGAGTCAAGAGGGGAGTATGGTTCTTATGATTAAAATTCTCGGGCGCCATTTGCGTGAGAGTTTTAAATCTCTCGGGAGAAACACATGGATGACGTTTGCATCCATTAGTGCAGTAACCGTTACGCTGATTTTAGTCGGCGTGTTTTTAGTAATTATGCTGAATTTGAATAACATGGCTACGAATGCTGAAAAAGAAGTCGAAATCAAGGTATTGGTTGATCTGACTGCAGATAAGAAGGCACAGGACAAGCTGCAGAACGAGATAAAAGACCTGAACGGCATTCAAAGTGTCACTTTTTCATCTAAAGAAAAAGAGCTTGACCAGTTAGTTGACAGTTTTGGAGACAGCGGAAAATCCCTGACGATGCAGGATCAGGAAAACCCGCTGAATGACGCGTTTGTCGTGAAAACGACCGATCCGCATGATACGCCAAGTGTCGCGAAAAAGATAGAAAAAATGGATCATGTTTATAAAGTTACTTACGGAAAAGAAGAGGTCAGCCGTTTGTTTAAAGTGGTCGGCGTTTCCCGCAACATCGGAATCGCGTTAATTATCGGCTTATTGTTTACGGCGATGTTCTTAATTTCCAACACCATCAAAATTACGATTTTTGCAAGAAGAAAAGAAATTGAAATCATGAAGCTTGTTGGTGCGACGAACTGGTTTATCCGCTGGCCGTTTTTCCTTGAAGGATTGCTGCTCGGCGTATTCGGTTCAGTCATTCCGATCGCGCTTGTATTGAGCACTTATCAATATGTTATCGGATGGGTCGTTCCGAAGGTTCAAGGATCATTTGTCTCTCTTCTTCCATATAATCCGTTTGTATTCCAAGTCTCGCTTGTATTAATTGCAATTGGCGCAGTGATTGGAGTATGGGGAAGCCTGACTTCCATCCGCAAGTTTTTGCGGGTATAAACATAAGAAAAGCCATCCCGATTGCGGGACGGCTTTTTTCTTTTGCCTTCTTTTTCTTCTATGATTACATGAAATCTCCATCCTTTACATATACTATCTCTAGGTTTTGCAAAGACAGTCTGGCATACAGGAGGAGTAAAGGATGAATCAAAAAATAATCGCTGTGATAGCGGCGGGGAGCATGCTGTTCGGAGGCGCCGGCGTATATGCGGGAATGAACCTGCTGGAAGCCGAAAAGCCGGAAGCCGCAGCTGTTGCCGCAACGGCTCAAGCTGACTCTGATCGGGCTGCAGCTATGGATAAAATTGAAAAAGCATATGAATTGATTTCGAATGAATATGTAGAAAAGGTTGATAGAGAAAAGCTGCTTGAAGGAGCCATTCAAGGGATGCTGTCTACATTAAACGATCCTTATTCCGTCTATATGGACAAGCAGACGGCAAAGCAATTTTCTGATTCTCTTGATTCCTCTTTCGAAGGCATCGGGGCTGAGGTTGGAGTGGAAGAAGGCAAAATCATTATTGTGTCGCCATTTAAACAATCTCCTGCGGAAAAAGCCGGGCTGAAGCCGAATGATGAAATCATCAGTATTGATGGAGAATCGATGGCGGGCAAGGATTTAAATGACGCTGTCTTAAAAATAAGAGGAAAGAAAGGTTCCAGCGTGTCAATAAAGATTCAGCGGCCCGGGACGAAGAAGCAATTGTCATTCCGCATTAAGAGAGCTGAAATTCCGCTTGAAACGGTGTTTGCTTCAGAGAAAAAAGTGCAGGGGCATTCTGTCGGGTATATTGCCATTTCTACTTTTTCTGAGCATACGGCGAAGGATTTTGCAAAAGCATTGGGCAAGCTTGAGAAAAAAGGAATTGAAGGCCTCGTGCTGGATGTTCGAGGAAACCCGGGAGGATATCTTCAAAGTGTTGAAGAGATTCTTAAGCATTTCATTACAAAGGATCAGCCGTACATTCAGATTGCTGAACGCAATGGAGATAGAAAACGTTATTTTTCAACATTGACCCATAAAAAAACATACCCTGTCAATGTCATCACAGATAAGGGGAGCGCCTCTGCTTCTGAAATTCTTGCAGGCGCATTAAAAGAAGCGGGGCATTATGATGTTGTAGGTGACACGTCGTTCGGAAAGGGAACTGTTCAACAAGCTGTACCGATGGGAGACGGCAGCAATATTAAATTGACGCTTTACAAGTGGCTGACGCCAAACGGGAATTGGATTCATAAGAAGGGTGTTAAGCCGACCATTGCGATAAAGCAGCCTGGTTATTTCTCCGCAGGTCCATTGCAGCTAAAAGAGCCTCTTAAAGCTGATATGAACAATGAAGATGTGAAACATGCACAGGTTTTGCTGAAAGGACTCAGTTTTGATCCGGGTCGGGAAGACGGCTATTTCAGTAAAGAAATGAAAAAAGCGGTTTTGGCCTTTCAGGATCAAAACAAGCTCGCAAAAACGGGTGTGATTGACAATCGCACCGCGGAGAAAATAAATCATTTAATTGAAATGAAAAAATCAGATGAAAAAAATGATTTGCAGCTTCAAACGGCGCTTAAATCATTATTTGTCAATTAAAGGAGATGGTGTTCCATCTCCTGTTTCTTTGTGCTTAATGAATAAATAATCCATAAGTCACATAAAAATTGAGTTTTTGACAAGATATTAAAAAATTTTTCACAAATAAACATTTATAAAGGACCGAGATTACCCGATATCAATATATGAGAGAGACTTTCTAACGAGAAAATATGCATTTAAAATGAAACTTTTGCAAGTTGCCTAGTCTTTGTTTACTTCATACAATATAAGAAGGTTCTAAAAAGAACAGTAATCAGGTTTATGGCAGCTGAACTACAGGTATTTAAAAGAGAAACGTTAGCGAGAATGCTTGTTAGCACTCCAGTACTGCTGCTTATACTGGCCCGTGCTTATCTGTACAAAGAAAATGGGGGTTCACAATTGAAGAGGGCAAGTATTGTGCGTGAAAAAAAATATTATGAATTAGTGGAACAATTAAAAGACAGAACACAAGACGTAACATTTTCAGCTACAAAAGCACTAAGTCTTCTTATGCTGTTTAGCAGGTACCTAGTGAATTACACAAATGTTGAATCGGTCAATGACATTAATGAAGAATGTGCCAAGCATTATTTTAATTACTTAATGAAAAACCATAAACGATTAGGAATCAATCTGACAGATATAAAGAGGTCGATGCACCTGATCAGCGGGTTATTGGACGTTGATGTAAACCATTATTTAAAGGATTTTTCACTATCGAATGTCACGCTGTGGATGACGCAAGAGAGATAAACCCTCCTGAGGATATCCAAGCCATTTAATATTTGATAGAATATGAGTAACATGTTTGGCTTGAGGCGGTGAAAGATAGTGTCTGTTCAATGGGGATTTGAACTGTTAAAAAGTGCGGGCCTGTTCTTTTTGCACCCGCTATTCTGGTTTTTTGTCATTGTAAGTCTGGCTTTCGGATATGTGAGGATCAAGCGTGAGCGAAAAACCTTTCATACAAGAATAGCAGACATTTATGATGAACTGAAATTTACATATACAAAAGGGTTAATTCCCGGTATCCTTTTGTCTATTGTTTTAGGGGTACTCGGAATTTCTATTCCTCTCGGTATGCTTGCGATTATTGCCGTTATGACTGCAGCGGCAGCGCTCACTCTTCGCGCAAACTGGATGTCTGCTGCATATATCGTCAGTGTGAGTATGCTGATAGGTTTTGGGCTGCAAGTGAATCAGGCTGAACCTTTTCTGGATCGGTTTCCGCAAGGCTTTGCGGTCATGTGGCCGGCCCTGGCGGTGTTTTTGGGTTTATTGGTTATCGCTGAAGGAGCGGTTGCATATCGTTCTGCCCATGTGAAAACATCACCGGGATTGGTCGTCAGCAGCCGCGGTTTGCCGATCGGTCAGCAGCTTGCAAACCGTATATGGCTTTTACCGCTGTTTATTCTTGTACCTGGCAATGGATTAGAATCACACCTCAGCTGGTGGCCTGTGTTTTCTGTTCCCGGAGGGTCATTCCATTTTCTGTGGATACCTTACTTTGTTGGATTCGGCCAAAGGGTGCAGGGTTCCCTTCCTGAAACCAGTATAAGAATCACAGCGAAGCGAGTCTGTATACTCGGGCTTATTGTCTCCGCTCTCGGTGCTGCGAGTTTGCTGTGGACGCCGCTTGCGGGTGCAGCTGTCTGTGCGGCTGTATTAGGACGTATTTTTCTGTCCGTGAAGCAAAGGGTAAACGACAATGCAGCACCGTTTTATTTCTCCAAGCGTGATCAAGGCTTAATGGTGCTTGGTATTATACCAAATACACCGGCTGAAGACTTGGAATTAAAAATCGGAGAAATTATTACGAAAGTCAACGGCGTGCCCGTTAAGCACGTATCAGATTTTTATGAAGCGCTCCAGCGCAACCGTGCGTATGTGAAGCTTGAAATTATCGGTCTGAACGGGGAGATTCGCTTTGATCAGCGTGCGTCTTATGAGGGAGAACATCATGAATTGGGCATTCTGTTCGTAAAGGATGACCGTGAAGCAGCCGCTTTGCCTGGATCATAAAAAACAGCCCGGCACCACATATTTTGTGTGGCGCCGGGCTGTTTTGTTTTACGCTGAATTTTGTTCCATGCGTGCCGTTTCGTCAGATTTGATGCCTAACGAAACAAAAACACCAATGATGGATACCGCGAAGAGAATAATAAATAACGTGTGATACCCAGAAATCAGGCCAATTAAGGCTGACGAAATAATGCTTCCGAAATAACGGAAGGTCGAGAAAATACCGGAAGCCACTCCGGACATCGCGGGCTCTACTGTGGCAAGGGATGACACCTGCATGCTGGTCAGTCCGACTCCGGATGCAAGCCCTCCGAGAATAAGAGAGATCATCAGGAAGAAAACGGAATGGGAGCTGCTCAAGAGCAAAAATAACAAATTGGCTCCGGCCATCATCGCAAATGAGAGAAATATGATTTTTTTCGCACCCCATTTATGATGGAGCTGAGCGCCTGCCCAATTGCTCGCCGACATAAATATCGAAAAGACGGAAAGCGCCATGCCGCTGTTAGACGTATTAAGCCCAAACTGGTTTGTCATGAATAACGGCATAATCAATAAGACGGCATACATCATTAGATTGCTTAACAAGACGGATAGATTGGCATTTGTAAAGGTTGAGCTTTTAAATAGCGCAAAATCAATGATTGGGTGCTTTGTGCGTTTTTCCCGTCTGAAAAAAAGCGGGACAAAAAGCAGTATCAATATGCTGTATAATGCATAGCCCCATGAAGATTCATTTTTCGTCAGCAGGATAATCGAAACGATGCTGCCTGCCAGCAAGAGAGAGCCGATAATATCCAGCGGCGCCTCTGATTTGTTTTCTTTATATTGAGGAAACATGGTCAATGCTGTAAATAAAGCAATGGCGAGAAACGGGATGTTGACCCAAAAAATCGAATGCCAGCTGAAGCTGTCAATCAAAAGAGAGCCGATAAACGGCCCGAGAGCGGCACCGAGTCCCGCGCCGAGCCCGAAATAGCCAAACACTTTCGGAAGGCGTTTCTCTGATACAACGTGCCGGATAATGGCAATGCTGTTTGGCGTGAGCAGTGCCCCGCCGACAGCCTGCAAAGCCCGAAATACAATTAACAAAAACAGGCTCGGCGATAGAGCGCAGCCTAATGAAGCAATCAGAAACAGGCCGACGCCCCATAAATACATGGTTTTGTTGCCGTACATGTCACCGAGTTTTCCGGCTATTGGCTGTGTGACAGCCATGACGATTAAATAAACGGTAACTACCCAAGTGATGCTTGCGATGGATTCGTTATACGTATGTGATATAGATGAAAGCGCGACTGCGATCATCGTTGAGTTAATGGGAACCAGGATGGCCCCCAATAAAAGTGAGACGATCAGCGCCCATTCTTTTTTTGGGCTCATTGGGATCCTCCTTTTGTTTTGCCAAGGAGCTAACGGGCAGTAATTCCTTTGACGAATACAGCTGTACTATGCTCCAGCATTTTTTCCTGGGGCATTGTAATCACTCTGTCTCCTAAATGAAGACGGTGTACAAAGTAACCGAAAATCATCGAAATAAATACATCGGCATGTTCCGATTCATCTCCTGTCTGGATAGCCCCTTTCTCACCCATGCTTGTGAGATAATCAACTAAAAGCTGTTTCATAGATTGGGGATATTCAGTCACATGGTTGATGACATCCTGAAACATGGCCGGTTCACGAAAGCTGATTTTAATTATATCTTTTCTTTGTTCAAGCTCTTCCAGCAGACAGGTTCCGATATGCAACAGGTCTTTATACAAATCTCCCTCTGTTTGCTCAAAGATGCGATTTCGATTTGCAGAATGCTGAGAAAGCAGAGCCTCGACAAGCCCCTGTTTGTTTTTAAAATTCCTGAAAATCGTCGCTTCACTTACATTTGCTTTTTCTGCAATTTCTTTTGTCGTCGTTGCACGATATCCTTTTTTGACGAGCAGCTGCATGGCAGCGTCAAGGATTCTGCGGTTTGTCGGTCTCAATACATTTCACCTCACGAATATACTGGCAGGACAAGTATACACCTGCCCCGCTTGTATAATAAAGAGGGTGGGCGCATCAGGACCGGCTGACAACTGTGATTTTGCCGCTGTTTCCGTCTACAGTGACGATGTCTCCATCTCGAAGCCTTTCTGTCGCTGCACGTGTGCCGAGAACAGCGGGAATGCCGTATTCCCGTGCGATAATCGCTGCGTGAGACAAGATTCCTCCTGTGTCTGTAATAATGGCTTTGGCATCTTGAAACAGGCTGGTCCATAGCGGTGTCGTCATTTTGCAAACCAGGATGTCTCCAGGCGCGAATTGAGAAAACTCACTGGCATCCCGAATCAATTTAACCGGCCCTGTTGCGATACCGCTTGATGCTGCAATTCCGAAAATATCATTCTCCGTGTTTTTTTCATCTTCTATGACAGCACCGACAATTTCTTCAGCCGCTTTCAGCTGCGCTTTTGTCGGTGTACCGAGATAAGCAGGCGCCTGTGCCAGCTCATACTCATGAAAGATTTGTCTCCGTTTTTCAGCCTTCTCTTGAAGGGATACGGGATGAAGGAGCGCGTTTTCCACCTCGTCATCATATAAGAACCAAAGGTCTTCTCGATCTCGGATCACACCGCTTTTTGCCAGCAATTCTCCTACCTTCAGCAAAAAGACTCTTGCCTTGGCATCCAGCATAGCATCAATGTAAAAATGATGATCATCCTTAATATTGGACGAATTCAGCGTCCATTGATAATAACGTTCAAATTCTTTCTGCAAAGCGGAATCCTCAATGCTTTGCAAGAATTCATTGTACAACTTCTCACGTTTTTCAATGGTCTTCTTAAATTCGTTGTCAAAATGATAGCCATTGCGGACGTAGTTTTGAATATGAGTCAATGCGTAATATGGATTCTCTGCCCAAGTCTGTTCAATCAGATCGTGGCTTTTTACAGATCTCCATCCGTATTCCTGTAAAAATTCATTAACTTTTTGCAGGAAACGTCTGCCCTCGTCGATTTGTTCTAATTTCTTCTGCAGCTGTTGCGGCTCGGTATGCTCAAAAATGGCTGTCAGACTCGGATTTTCTCGTACTTCAACGGAGAATTGCCATAGGCGGCGGTCTGTTTCCAGCGATTTGTTCATGACTCCTGTCAGCATTTCATAAAAATGTGAGTTTTCAGCTTCACCCTGAATGTTTTGATACATTGCTTGCAGTTTGTTCGTCAACAGAATTTGCGGGAAAACGATATTGAAGTGTTCCTCATAGGCCGTGAGATAAAAGGCCTTCAGTTTTTTAAAGGCCTCCAGCGCACTTTCCGGAGTGTGTTCCGTTTGTGTGAGTTGGTCCAATGTCCGGTAAAACGGAAGGTACGTGTTATGAATGATGTCGTACATGCGCTCGGCCAATATCGGAAAAAGCTCTTCGGCACTGTCCTCAGGAGGCTGTTGTTGTCCGCCTTGATTTTTTGAATAAATATGTCCCCGGTAAACTTTTACTTCATCGACGATGACACCGATCGGGAACTGCTGCATACTTTTCTTTAAGCCGTATTCAAGTGCGGGCACAATAAAAGATGAAAATAGCGGACTGACCGGGCCTTCGATGTTGGACTCCATATTGAGCCAAAAATCATCCATATCCTCGCCGGTAATCATGAAGTTCCGTTCTTCCTCAGCCGCTTTTTTATCCTGTTCAATGGTGGTAATTGGCCGTGCCTGCAGAAGGTACAGTTTATGATCGGCGATCCCGAATTCTAAATCAACAGGATATCCGTATAGGGCTTCGGTTTTTTTTGTGATTTCAGTCAGCTCAATTACCTGTTCATCTGTAAGGCAAAAACGGTTGCGCATGTCTTCGCTCGTTTCTTTTTCGGCAATGCCTTCTGCTGCGGACTCCATGTAGATCTCTTTTAAACCCATTTCTTTCTGAATCTCAAATGAAGCTTTATGAACGATATACGTGTCAGGAGTGACGCTTCCTGATACGACCGCTTCTCCCAGGCCGTAGCTGGCGCTGATTAATAACTCTCTATCATCATGGGTAACGGGATTTTGGCTGAAAATCACACCCGATATTTCTGAATTGATCAGGCCCTGCACCACAACACCCATTAACGGCTCTGCGATTTGATTGTTCATTTTCTTCTTATAGCGGCTGACCCTGCCTGAGAAAAAGGAGGCCCAGCATTCTTTCACCTTAGCCAGAAATTCTTCTTCTGTTTTTATATTTAAATAGGTTTCATATTGACCGGCGAATGAAGCGCCCTCTAAATCTTCTGAGGCTGATGAAGAGCGGACGGCCACGGAACGATATGATTCTCTCAGCTCGTAAAAGGAGCTCGTCAGCTCGTTCTTTAGCTCATCTGAAAATGCTCCGTCAATAATGGCATTTTCGATATTTTCGCTTGAATCATGAAGCTGATTATCCTCCATAAAACGGGCGAGAGCGTTCGTTTGAATGATAAACCCATCTGGAACAGGAAGTCCGTGTTTGGTCAGTTTAATCAGATTCATGCCTTTTGCTCCAGCCAGCTGACTGGATTCTTCAGCTTGGCGAAATAACACAGAGTACATGTTTAAAACCCCTCTTTCCTTAGTATTTTTCTCTCTATCTTTTATTTTTGGGAGCCAATGTTCAAAAAAATGATAGTGAACACTATCACTCAATTGTAGGTTTATAGGAAAATGTTGTCAAACGCAAAAAGCCCTAAATAAAATGAATATTTAAGTTAGTTAGATGATCATGAAAAATAAAACTGAGTGGGTCTGTTTGCTTATTTTTTCGTATTCGCAAATCGTTTCACTGAGCTTTCAGATCGCTGTTGGTCAAGTTTCCTTCACTTAAACGAGACTTAATACCTACCTTCCTGTTGATTTGACAATCAGTACAGTTTCAGCTCTCATTCAGCCGCACTAAAGTTAATTTTTCTTTATATTTGATACCGTCTATTTTGCCTGCCGGTAATCTATTATTTTATTATGAACATTTCTTCTGTCCGGGTTGAATAGCTGGATTTGGGTCTTGCCAAAAAATCGGATGAGGCATCTGTCTATCTATAAGAAGAGAGTTTTGCGGCAGGGCACGATGATTGAATTGAACTGAAAAAGGGTATGGTGTAAAAAGAGGGAACCATTGCACGATTGTCCGATTCTTCATTTTTTACTATAATCAAATCAGATGAAGAATCCCTGAGGAGGGTTTTTGTGATTACAAAAGCCGTTTTTGCATTATTTTTCCCTTTTATGCTTGTCGTCCTATTTACGAGAGTGACCTTTAACCATTACGTGGCGATCGCTCTTACAGCTGCACTGCTGTTTGCTTCTTATTTAAAAGGCTATACAGAAACATATTTTATTGTGGGATTAGATGTTGTCTCCCTTGTGGCCGGCGGACTTTACATGGCCAAAAAAGCTGCTGAGAAAAAAGAAGAATAAACCGGACATAATGAATATAAAGATGAATTCCTGCTTTTACGTTTTAAAAGCAGGTTTTTTATACATGAAAACAGCTGGAAATAAAAAACCACCGAACTTTAGTTCGTATTTTTGGTGATTTTGCTTTCCATTGTGTTACTATATCTATAGGAAGATTTCGTTAAAGAAACGGAGGCTTATTTGTGAAAGATCGCTTTGAGTTAGTCTCAAAATACCAGCCCCAGGGAGATCAGCCGAAAGCCATTGAAAAGCTTGTCAAAGGCATTCAGGAGGGCAAGAAGCATCAGACTCTGCTGGGTGCAACAGGAACGGGCAAAACATTTACGGTGTCCAATTTGATTAAAGAAGTCAATAAGCCGACACTCGTCATTGCCCATAACAAAACCCTTGCCGGACAGCTTTACAGCGAGTTTAAGGAATTTTTTCCGAACAATGCTGTCGAGTATTTTGTCAGCTACTATGATTATTATCAGCCGGAGGCGTATGTGCCTCAAACGGATACATTTATAGAGAAAGATGCCAGCATTAATGATGAAATTGATAAACTCAGACACTCCGCTACATCGTCTCTGTTTGAACGGAGAGATGTGATTATCATTGCGAGTGTGTCTTGTATTTACGGTCTCGGTTCGCCTGAAGAATACCGTGAAATGGTTGTGTCATTGCGTCCTGAAATGGAAATTGAGCGCAACGAGCTGCTTAGAAAGCTTGTTGACATTCAGTATGCCCGCAACGACATTGATTTTCAGCGCGGTACGTTTCGTGTGCGCGGAGATGTAGTGGAAATTTTCCCGGCATCCCGTGATGAACACTGTGTAAGAGTCGAGTTTTTCGGAGATGAAATTGAACGGATCAGGGAAGTGGACGCCCTGACCGGAGAAATTTTAGGCGACCGTGAACATATCGCGATTTTCCCGGCATCCCACTTCGTTACGCGGGCCGAAAAAATGGAAAAAGCGATTCAAAATATCGAGAAGGAGCTTGAGGAGCAGCTGAAGGTCATGCATGAAAACGGCAAGCTTCTGGAAGCGCAGCGCTTAGAGCAGCGGACGAGATATGATCTTGAAATGATGCGGGAAATGGGATTCTGCTCCGGCATTGAGAACTATTCAAGACATTTGACGCTTCGCCCGCCGGGTTCAACGCCGTATACGCTTCTCGATTATTTTCCTGACGATTTTATGATTGTGGTGGATGAGTCGCACGTGACGATTCCTCAGGTGCGCGGCATGTTTAACGGAGACCAGGCGAGAAAGCAGGTGCTTGTGGATCACGGATTCCGTCTTCCGTCAGCGCTTGATAACCGCCCGCTCCGGTTTGAAGAATTTGAAAAGCATATGCACAATATCGTCTATGTGTCAGCCACACCAGGGCCGTATGAAATTGAACATACAGATGAAATGATAGAGCAGATCATCCGTCCGACAGGGCTTCTTGACCCGCTTATTGACGTGCGGCCGATTGAAGGCCAGATTGATGATTTAATCGGTGAAATTCACGCGAGAGTTGAACGGAATGAACGGGTGCTTGTAACGACTTTGACGAAGAAGATGTCAGAGGACCTAACCGATTATTTAAAAGAAATCGGCATCAAGGTTAATTATCTGCATTCAGAAATTAAGACGCTTGAACGGATCGAAATTATTCGTGATTTGCGTCTCGGCAAGCATGATGTGCTCATTGGCATCAACCTCCTGAGAGAGGGGCTTGATATTCCGGAAGTATCCTTGGTTGCGATTTTAGATGCGGATAAGGAAGGCTTCCTGCGTTCGGAGCGTTCGCTTATTCAGACGATCGGACGGGCGGCGAGGAACGCGGAAGGCCGTGTCATCATGTACGCCGATAAAATGACGAAGTCTATGGAAATTGCAATTAATGAAACGAAACGCCGGCGCGAGCAGCAGGAGCGGTTTAACGAAGAACACGGCATTACGCCGCAAACGATTAATAAAGAAATTCGTGACGTGATTCGTGCGACTGTGGCTGCTGAGGACAAAGCGGAGTATAAAACAAAAGCTGCGCCGAAGCTGTCGAAAATGACGAAGAAAGAGCGTCAGAAAGTCGTCGAACAAATGGAGCATGAAATGAAGGAAGCCGCCAAGGCGCTTGATTTTGAGAGAGCCGCGGAACTTCGCGATTTACTTTTAGAGTTAAAAGCGGAAGGATGATGAAAGAATGGCTATGGATCGGATTGAGGTGAAGGGAGCAAGGGCGCACAACCTGAAAAATATTGATGTAACCATTCCTAGAGATCAGCTTGTCGTTGTTACAGGACTGTCTGGGTCAGGGAAATCCTCCCTTGCCTTTGATACCATATATGCAGAAGGGCAGAGACGATATGTTGAGTCGTTATCCGCCTATGCCCGCCAGTTTTTAGGGCAAATGGATAAGCCTGATGTCGATGCGATTGAAGGGCTTTCTCCTGCCATCAGCATTGACCAGAAAACAACGAGTCGAAACCCGAGATCTACTGTCGGTACGGTAACGGAAATTTATGATTATCTGCGTCTTTTGTATGCGAGAGTAGGAAAGCCGCATTGCCCGGAGCACGGAATCGAAATCACGTCACAGACCATTGAGCAGATGGTGGACAGGATTTTGGAATATCCGGAGCGGACGAAGCTTCAGGTGCTGGCGCCGATTGTGTCCGGCAGAAAAGGCGCTCATGTAAAAGCGCTTGAGCAGATCAGAAAACAAGGCTATGTCAGAGTCAGAATTGACGGCGAGATGGCCGAGCTTTCTGATGAGATCGAATTAGAAAAGAATAAGAAGCATTCAATCGAGGTTGTCATTGACCGGATTGTGGTAAAAGAAGGCGTAGCAGCCCGTCTGTCGGATTCATTGGAGACAGCGCTTCGATTAGGTGAAGGGCGTGTCATGATTGATGTGATCGGTGAGGAAGAGCTGATGTTCAGTGAGCATCATGCCTGTCCGCATTGCGGATTTTCAATCGGTGAACTTGAGCCGCGGCTTTTTTCATTCAACAGCCCATTCGGAGCGTGTCCAACGTGTGACGGTCTAGGTATGAAGCTCGAAGTTGATGCAGATCTTGTCATTCCCAATCAAGATTTGTCGTTGAAAGAGAATGCAATTGCCCCTTGGACGCCGATCAGCTCACAATATTATCCGCAGCTTCTTGAAGCGGTCTGCACCCATTACGGCATTGATATGGATGTGCCGGTAAAGGATCTGCCGAAGCATCAGCTGGATAAAGTCCTTTATGGAAGCGGAGATGACCTGATTTATTTCCGTTACGAAAATGATTTCGGGCAAATACGCGAAGGTGAAATCCAATTTGAAGGCGTATTGCGCAACATTGAAAGACGTTACAAGGAGACAGGCTCGGATTTCATCCGTGAGCAGATGGAGCAATATATGTCCCAAAAGGCTTGTCCGACTTGTAAAGGTTATCGGCTAAAGAAAGAGGCGCTTGCGGTACTGGTCGACGGACGTCACATCGGAAAAATTACCGAGCTGTCTGTCGGAAATGCCCTTGATTTCTTCAAAGACCTTACGCTTTCTGAAAAGGATATGAAGATTGCCGATCTGATTTTGCGGGAAATTGTGGAGCGTTTAAGCTTTCTGGATAAGGTCGGACTTGATTATCTGACACTGAGCCGGGCAGCGGGAACATTGTCCGGGGGAGAGGCGCAGCGGATCAGGCTGGCAACTCAAATCGGTTCGCGGTTATCCGGTGTGCTTTATATTTTAGATGAGCCATCAATTGGTCTGCACCAGCGTGATAACGACCGTTTAATCAGCGCGCTGAAAAACATGAGAGACCTGGGGAACACACTGATCGTCGTAGAACATGATGAGGATACGATGATGGCAGCCGATTATTTAATTGATATCGGCCCGGGTGCCGGCATCCACGGAGGACAAATTATTTCCGCGGGAACTCCGGAAGAAGTCATGGCAGATCAAGATTCGTTAACAGGCAGTTACTTATCAGGGAAGAAATTTATCCCGCTGCCTCCCGAAAGAAGAAAACCGGACGGCCGCTATATTGAGATTAAAGGCGCTTCAGAAAACAATCTGAAAAAGGCAAATGCCAAGTTTCCGCTAGGGACGTTTACAGCGGTTACGGGTGTATCAGGATCGGGGAAAAGCACTCTCGTCAATGAAATACTTCACAAGGCATTAGCGCAAAAGCTTCATAAAGCAAAAGCGAAGCCAGGCAGCCATAAAGAAATCAAAGGCCTCGAACATTTAGACAAAGTCATTGATATTGATCAGGCGCCGATCGGAAGAACGCCGCGGTCAAATCCTGCGACATACACCGGTGTTTTTGATGATATTCGCGATGTGTTCGCACAGACAAATGAAGCGAAAGTCCGCGGCTATAAGAAAGGCCGTTTCAGTTTTAACGTGAAGGGCGGACGATGCGAAGCCTGCCGCGGAGACGGGATTATAAAAATTGAAATGCACTTCCTTCCTGACGTATACGTGCCATGTGAAGTGTGCCACGGCAAACGCTACAACCGGGAAACACTTGAAGTGACATACAAAGGAAAAAGCATTTCTGATGTGCTTGATATGACGGTCGAAGATGCTCTTTCTTTCTTTGAAAATATCCCGAAAATTAAGCGCAAGCTCCAAACCCTGTACGATGTTGGTCTTGGTTATATTACGCTCGGCCAGCCTGCGACTACCTTGTCAGGCGGTGAAGCGCAGCGGGTGAAACTTGCATCTGAACTGCATAAACGCTCAACCGGCCGCACGCTGTATATTTTAGATGAACCGACAACAGGTCTGCATGTCGACGATATCGCCAGACTTCTTGTCGTGCTTCAGCGTCTGGTTGATAATGGGGATACAGTGCTTGTCATTGAGCATAATCTTGATATCATCAAGACGGCTGATTATATTGTTGATCTGGGGCCCGAAGGCGGAGCCGGAGGCGGCACCATTGTCGCGTCGGGAACACCGGAGGAAATCACTGAAGTGGAAGAGTCGTATACAGGGCGTTATTTGAAGCCTGTTATGGAGCGTGACAAAAAACGCATGAAGTCACTCTTGGAAGCGAAAGAAACTGCAACATCTTAAAACCCTCTTTTCAGAGGGTTTTCACTTTTCTTTGCAGTATTTATTAAAACGTCTTCTTATACAGCTGCCGGCTCACATTCATTAAATCTTGAACAATATGAGTGCTGCTGCTGTCCAGAAGAACTTTTATATATTGAATGTCATGAGAGATGGGAAGAGGCCCGTGAATCTGTTCAAGCTCGGCTAACATTTCACGGTTCATTCTTTTTTGTTCATGAATCAGTTTTAAAACGGATTCTTGTGTTACTGTATAGTCACTGGGATCTTTCTCCATTGCTTGTCCAGCCTCCTTGATTGCCGTAAGCTTTTTACATATTGTAATCGGTACGGCTGAAAGATTCTACTTCTAAAACTTTTTAAAATCCAATTTCCGTAAATGGAAGCATGTCTAAAGGATGATTTTGAAACCTCTGGAGGTTTTATACGTATATCTATCTAAGTAAAACGTCCTGACTTATAATCACGGATGATTAACGATGGGAGTGGAATAAATTGAACCGTAATCAAGCCATAATTGCATCACTTTGTTATTTCAGCGTCTTTATCGCGCCGGTCATTGTGCCGATTGTCGCTTACTTTGTTGTTGATGAGAAAGAGACGAAACGTCACGCGGTGCGTTCTCTCATTTCCCACATTGTTCCCTTTGTCGGCTGGCTGATCTTATTTATCGCTTTTCTTGGCGGAGCCATTGCCATTGATGGGGAAAGCGTTTTGCCTGTCTTTGTGATGATTGGCGGAGTCATCGTCTATTTCTTAGTTGTACTCGGTATTATCATTTGGAACGTCATTCAGGGCATTAAGGTGCTGCGTGCAGCATAAGTAGATCATAGGGAGGAGATCGAATGAAGCAGGAAAAGGAACGAATCCTCAAGCTTGTGGAGGAAGGAAAGCTGACGGCACAGGAAGCACTGACGCTGATTGAAAAGCTCGACAGCGACTATAAGGAAAAAGAAGAAAAAATCACGGCTCTGTCAGTTAACGTTCATGAAGAGGATGAGCCATTCACAGCGGCCAAAAAAGAGGGCAACAAGCCGTCTTTAGGGGCGAAGCTGTTCGATTGGATTGATTCTGCTGTGAAAAAGGTCAAAGAAGTTGATCTTGATTTAAACTTCGGGCATTCGTTTGACGTACAGCATATTTTTCAATTTAAGGATACTGATTTTTCCAGTGTGGAGCTCCAGATCGCAAACGGCAGCGTAAATATTGTTCCGTGGGAAGACGAGGATATCAGAGCGGAATGCCAGGCGAAGGTATATCGCACTGACAGCCAAGAAGCAGCAAGAGACGCTTTTCTTCAGCATATTGAATGTGAAATCAAAGGAAATAAGTTTTTTATCCGTACAGAAAAGAAAACGATGAAAACCAATGTCACATTGTATATTCCTCAGAAGGAGTATGATAAGATTCGGGTGAAGCTGTTTAACGGACCGATCAGAGGGGAACATTTACATGTAAAAGAGTTCTCGGCGAAAACGACAAATGGCGTGCTGTCGTTCTCGAATTTGACGGCTGAAAAAGCTTCGGCAGAAACGGCGAACGGCCAAATTAAGCTAGCCAATCACAATTGCGGCACGATAGAAGCGGAAACCATTAACGGGCTGATTGATCTGCGCGGAAAAAGCGAATCCATTGATGTTCAAAGCTTTAACGGAAATATCGCGATTACTGTAACAGAATCAGACTGCCGCTCGATTTACACAAAAACGACTACTGGAAATGTGGAGCTGTCGATTCCGGATGATCTTGCGGTGAAGGCTGAACTGAAAAGCAATCTCGGCTCGCTGTCCCACGAATTAATAGATGTTGACATGCTGAAAGAAAAAAATGATACCATTCAAAAAGAAATGATGTTCACTTCTAATCAAGCACATGATCAAAACATCGCCGTTTTCTCCGAATCATTAACTGGCGCCATCAAATTAAAGTATACACAGAGGTGATCGAATGAATAGATTATATCGTTCAGAAAAAAACAGGAAAATGGCCGGCGTCATCGGCGGCCTGGCGGAGTATTTCAACTGGGATGCGTCACTCCTCAGAGTGATAACCGTCATTTTAGCCGTTATGACAAGCGTTATTCCTGTTCTGCTCATATATATCATTTGGATTTTTATTGTTCCGTCAGAAAGGGATATGAAGTAACATGGTCAAATGGGCAGTCAGCATTTTAGTAAATGCTTTATTATTAATCGTCATTGACGGTTACATTGATTCCATTCATATCAGCAGCATCGGGGCAGCGATTATTGCCAGCCTCATTTTATCAATCTTAAACGTGCTGATTAAACCGCTCTTGATTATCTTTACGCTGCCTGTCACAGTTGTGACGCTGGGTCTCTTTTTGTTTGTGATTAATGCCATCACCTTGATGATGACAGCGTCCATTATGGGTGACAGTTTTCAAATTGACGGCTTCGGATCAGCCATCTTGGCATCTGTTGTCCTGTCGGTGTTCCATTTGCTGATTCAAAAAGGCATTTTAGAACCGCTTCGAAAAAAATAAAAGCTGCCATGCAAATGGCAGCTTTTTTACATAAGATGTTTTTCTTGTTTGATGTCATGTTTCGCCTGATGCATATACGGCAGAAGGCAAAAGCTCAATATGGCAAATGCGATACCCAAAAGGCCAAAGGACATGACAGACGGCATCCGTGTCAACAGATAAGCTGATATCATCGGGCCGGCCGCCATACCTGTATATCTGACAAAGTTAAAGATTCCGATCGCGCTCCCCCTGTTGTGTTCAAACTCATTGGTGATCATCGTGGAATACAGGGGAGGAATAACCCCCATCGAGACACCGAACAGCGCCAATGTGAGAGCCATAAGAATGATCGAGACGGAATGGGTAAAAGCAAATAAAATGATGCTGACCGCTGCAATTGAATTGCTGTAGACAAACAATGTACTTAAAGGAACTTTTGCCTGTATGTTTTTAAACAGAAAGGTACCAGCGATTGTGCTTAACGCCAGAGGCAAATATAACAGTCCCGCTATCTGTACATCCATATGATAATGTTCCGTCAGCAATATCGGAAGATAGACAATAACCGCAAAATAAATGAAAAAGAGAAAAAAGCTTAAGGTCAAAATGACATTTCCAGCTCTGTTTGTGAAAATGGATTTATAATGAGCAAGCAAACTGCCTGATTTTGCATCTTGCTTTGGTGCGCTATGAGAATCCTTAGGGAAGAAAATGCTGTTTGTTGCTAATAAAATAACAGAGATCACCGTCAGCATCCAAAAGATCCCTTCGTGTCCGAAAGCACCGCCGAGAAACCCCCCGAGAACAGGAGCAATAGCCGGGGCGGCCGAAAGCAGCATTTGATACGTACCCATGGCATTTCCGCGATCACTGCCTGTAAATAGCTGGCCGATTGTGGTGGCTGCAATGAGAGGGAGTGCTGCGGAACCGGCTGCCTGTACGATTCTGAAAATAAGAAACAAAGTAAAATCAGTGGTGATGGCACACCCGAAACTGGCTGCCGCCGTTGCCAGTATTCCGGCAAGCAAGATATAACGCGCGCCTTTAAAATCGATGATGGGGCCCAAAATAATTTGCATAATGGCTGTCACAATCATAAAAACTGAAATTGTCAGGTTTACGAGGGTTACAGAGACATGGAAAGATTCTTTAATAATCGGGATGATGGGTGAATATATATTTTGGCTTAAAGAAGCAAAAAATGCGCTGAAACAAACAATATACAAGATCAGCATTGCTTTTGATTTCGTTTGAGCCATAAAGAACAACCCCCTTTTTTACTTTACAGGTTTCTCTGAAGTATCATCTGTTTGCTCAGCTTCAAGTCTGGAGGTAAGCTGTTCTAAAAATTTCAATACAGCATGCTGTTCATCTTGTGAGAATGAATCAAGGAATTGGTAAAATGCCAGCTCCTTTTTTTTGTGCAGTTTTTCATGCAAATCAAAAATCTGTCTGCCTTTACGGGTTAATTTGAAATAGACTTCTTTTTTGTTATCAGTCAGCTGATAGCTATTGATAAATTCTTCTTTGATCAGTTTTGTGCTGATTTTCGTTACGTTCGCTTTTGATAAGTTCATTTTTTTGGCAATTCCCGTATTATTAATCGGTTCATGTTGACCAATACAGTCAATGACATGGATGCTAGTGATGTTTTTGGGAACATCACTAGCATCTTCTTCTGCGGCCTCCTTAAAGAACTGCCGAAGTGAAGTATTCGCTTTTTGTTCATTAAGATGCAGGAGCCGAACGTATATGTCGTATATCAGCTGTTTTGTCAGATCGGACATAGGCTACCTTCTTTCTTTGAATGAATGGTGTACCAGGAAATAATAAAAATTGTTTACCGGTGAACGATTTTATTTTATCTGTACTTGTTTTTGTTGTCAATTGCTGGTGCTTAAGGAAGCTGAAAAATGACCAGTAAAAATAGTGTAAAAACCATGGCATTTACACTTATTTTCAATTTTTTAGGGCTGATGATATTGACACATGGCAGAATAAGGGATGGAATGACCAATGTTTACTGATAAACATTAATTATGGTAATCGTCTATGAAACGAAAAAAGGTTATTGCTGAAAATGATCCGTTGAAGCTTTAAGTGCTGTCTATCAATAATCCATCTCATTTTAAGAGGTAAATGAGATGGAAGCTGTACCGTGCTTATCTCTTTTTAATGCGAACTCTTGTATCGCTTGAAATCATTCATTATGAATGCTGTTATTCATCAATCTGCCTCTCTGATTTTATCGTTAACCGGTTTAACTAACCTCGGTTTATTGGATAATAGTGGAACTCCAAGGTGCAGATATCTTTTTGTTCTTTTTGCACAAAAATTAACTCATAAGCTTCCCTGTTCAGACGCAAAATACGTAAAAGGGAGGTGTCGTGATGAGAAAATACACAGTCATCGCTTCTTTATTATTGTCTTTTCTGTTTGTTCAGTCTGGCGGCCATCATGAAGCGAGGGCCTTGCCCGTCATAAAGCAGGAGCCGTTTCAAACGCCTCATTACATACCCTTGCTTGAAAACCCTCCTCAAATTGAAGTGAAGGCTGAAATGAAGGGCAACCTGATCATTCAGGCGCACGTGCGTGACAGTGAGTATCAATCGTTTTCTGCCTTTTTGTTTTATAAACAAAGCAATGAACTGGGCTATAAAATGGTGCCGATGGACCCAACCCCTGGAGCTATCCGCCAGTTTTTGGCGCAAATTCCGAAGAGGTCAATCTGGAATAGCGAGCTCGAGTATTACATTGTGTTCTCGAATGGAAAGCAGCAGGTGGAGTCAGAAACGAAGACACTGAAGCTGGATGGATATCAGGCTGATCTCGCCCATATCCCGGAGCTGCTGATCACCGAGCTTGCGGTTGATACAAAAAATACCGGGCGTACAGACGGTTATGAATTTATTGAGGTATATAATACAACCGACAGAACAATTGATTTTAAAGATTATCACATCCGCTATCGCTATCCGAAGGAAGGGCCGGACTCCGATTTGATTTGGAGACCTGATCAGCGGGTCGTTATTCCTTCTGGCGAAACCTGTGTATTTTGGCTCAAGCCTGCCGGACATCCTGAATTGACATCGGATGATTTTAACCGGCACTATCAGACACATTTGAGAGAAGGGGAAAATCTGTTGGTGCTGGAAGGAACAGAGGGCATGGCGAATACCCGGCCGCGTGCGGTTGCGATATCGACGAATACAGGGAAGGATATTTCAGTTGCGCACTACAGAAAGCATGCGCTGCGCCGCCTGTCGTCTGTGCTTTATAAATATCCTCTCGATGGAACAGCGGAACTGCTCAACATTTCAATAGCAGAAAAAAATCCGTCGCCAGGCTCGGTTTTACAGGCGCAGGTTCCAGAGCAAAAACGAAAAATGATGCTTGATAAAGAAAAGCCGGTTATAGAAGATTTAACAGACCGCAAGCCTGTCCGTCCGGCTGAAAGCATTGAACTGCGGGCTGACATACGTGACCGCAGTTTAGTGAAAACGGCCGCCTTTTATTATCGGACAGATGAAAACAAACCGTTCAAACGCATTTTCGCTGAAAAAGACCGCAACGATCATTTGTACCATTATATTGTCTACTCACCTGAGCTGATCGGGAAGGATCAGCTTGAGTATTACGTCGTAGCCGGTGACGGGATTAATGAAGCGAAGACGCCTGTCAAAATGATTGATATTAAGCAAACAAGCAAGTCGCACGGTTTGCGGATGAATATAGAAAACAGAGATACACTTTCGGGGACACAGTTTCTCAAAGCGACTACGGATGGGCGGACTGACAGCATTAAGTTGTGGATTGACGGAAAAAAACAACTGACAGAGCCCGCCATGGAAAAAGAAGTATATTTTGCGTTCGATACCCGAAAAACGAACCTTTACTTTAAAAATGCTGTAACGATGGACGGCAAGGTGCTAAAAGTCTTCGATGATACGACAAATAAATACCGCACCTATTCTGTCCCTTTGCCGGAGACGCTGCTTCAAAAAGGGAAGCAGCTGCAGCGTATCACGATACGATCGGGTTCAAAGGTATCTCCGTTTGATACGGCTGAAAACCGTGATGACTTTTTAGTCAAAAATGCCCGATTGGTATTATCGGATGGAACGGTGATCAGGGATGAGCGTATTTCTCCCGAGAAGGAGCTTTTTATTGGGGATAATCAGCGCTCAAATAAAAGCTGGCCGTTTCAATTTCATTTGCCTGACGGACTGTTTACGTCACAGCTGCTGAAGTGGGATACAGAGAAGCTGACTGAAGGAGCCCATCATATTGCAGTAAGCGACGGGAATGAAAACCTGAGTTTTGTAGTGCGGGTTGATAATTCAGGGCCGCACATCGAACCGAATGTGACGGACGGACAGACGTATAAAGGTAACCTGGTTCTGCAGGCAGATATGTTTGATAAATGGAGCAAAATAGAGGAAACAGAGGCATTTTTAGATGGTGACAGCATTACGCTCCCATATCATACGTCAACTTCTGAGCTGTCTCCGGGCAAACACACGCTGAAAGTCTCAGCAACAGATTTGGCTGGCAATAAAACGGTTATTGAGCGGACATTTAAGACAGAGCGGGAGCATCCGGACCAGCCGGAAATCGTAAATAGCGATGCCGATACGCACAAAGCCAAGCTTTCGGTGCGGGTGAAGGATCCGACGAATGACGCGATGGATGTGTCTTTTTACAGAGGCTTTCAATATACGGCGCAAAACAGAAATAATGTGAAAATTTTTAAGCATGCGTCACTGACTGAACCTCCGAAGAGCTTTGTCCCGGAAAGCGAGACGCCGTTTACCAATGAAGAAATGAATCGGGTGTCAGGAGCTGACGGAAAAACAGTGTCAACTGAAGAGAAGGAGCTTTTTCCTTATCACCGTTTTGAAGTGACGGTTGACCCGTCCATTGATGAGAATGATTTAGCTGAAGCCGTTTGGAGAGGAAGCTCTCTGCCGGGGAGGAAAGTGACAATGTACGCTTGGAATTACCGGACAAGCCAGTGGCAGCCGATTGACAGCTTCGTTGCCAAAGATGACAAACAGTTCACGCTAAAGGCGTCTGTCATCGCTTCCGATTATGTACGGAAATCTAAGGTGAATATCATTGTTCAGGACGAAATTCCTCCTGCGAAGGATATGTATACCTTTGTCTGGATGTCAGACACGCAATATTATGCAAAAAGCTATCCGCATATTTTTGATAAGCAGACTGCATGGATCAAAAATACCCAAAGGAAGCTGAATACGAAATACGTGTTTCATACAGGGGATATTGTAGATGATTCCGCGGATATCAGACAGTGGAGAAACGCTGATCAATCAATGCGTGTCCTGGACAACAGCGGAATTCCTTACGGCGTGCTGGCCGGAAACCACGATGTCGGTCATAAGGACGGCTCCTACAGGGCATTTGGCAAATACTTTGGCAGCCACCGTTTCGATAAGAGACTGTATTATGGCGAATCGTACAAAAATAACCGCGGGCATTATGACCTCATATCAAGCAGCGGCAATGACTATATCATGCTGTACATGGGCTGGGGCATCACGGACGAAGACATCGCATGGATGAATCAAGTGCTGAAGAAGCACCCTGACAGGACAGCTGTCTTAGCTTTTCATGAATATTTACTCGTAAGCGGAAACAGAAGCCCGATCGGTGAGAAAATTTTCAAGAAAGTTGTCAAGCCGAACCCGAATGTCGTGATGGTGTTAAGCGGACATTATCACAGCGCGATGAGAAAAACAGATGAGCTGGATGATGACGGAGACGGAAAACCGGATCGTCTCGTACATCAAATGCTTGCTGATTATCAGGGCGGGCCCGAGGGCGGCCAGGGATATTTGCGTTTGATGCAGTTTGACCAGGCAAACAATGTGGTGCATGTATCCACATACTCTCCGTATTTGGATGATAAAAACTTTTATGATACAGATAGTTACGGCAACAAGGATGAGTTTACGCTGGAGCTTGATCTGAAGCCAAGAATGAAAAGAGTAGAAACCGATTATTTTGAATGCAATGTCTATACAAACGAACAGCTCGGAAAACGCGAGAAAGTGAAAAGCGGGGAAACCGCCGAATTCCTTTGGGAGAATCTAGAGCCGAGTTCTGTTTATTATTGGTACACCATTGTGGAAGACAGCTTTAACGGAAAAACGAAATCACCGATCTGGAAGTTCAAGACGAAAAAAGAAACCTATCGTCCAGCGCCAGACCAGTTTGATTTTCGCCGTGTCTCCAATCCTTAAAAAGGGGTTGGAGATTTTTTTATGACAGCCGATCCATGTAGTGAACAAAAGTATAACGGTCGCCCCTGTATACAGATTTTACATGCTCAAAAGCAGTCCCGTTCTGCAAATACGTTGTTCGTTTAATCAACAGGACTGGCGCCCCCTCTTGGATGCCGAGCATGCTTGCTTCATCCTGTGTTGCGGCGCTCGGTTCAAGCTCTTGTTTGGCGCGGGAAATCGGCGTGCTGTTGTACCTTTCGATATGCTGGTAAATCGACGACTTGAAATGAGACTGATTTAATTCACCTGCCAGCTCAAATGGGATGTGTGAGGCTTCGATCGCCATAGGAATATCATTCGCCAGCCGAACCCGTGTGATTTTGTGGATGCGGGACGGGTGCCCGCACCCTAGTATGGCGGCCAGCTCCTCAGTCGAATCGATAAGCTGATAATCGATGAGCCTGCTGCTCGGCCTCATACCGCGGCTTTTCATATCTTCGGTAAAGCTTGTAAGCCCTTGGAGCGCTTGCTCCATTTTTAACTTGCTGACAAAGGTGCCCCGGCCTTTCTGGCGATAGAGAAAACCTTCATTGACCAAATTAGAAAGCGCTTGGCGCACTGTCATCCGGCTGATCCCGAATTGCTCGGCATATTCCCGCTCGGAAGGAAGCGGCATATCCGGCTTCAGCTCTCCGCTCTTTATTTGGGCTTTTAATTGCTCCATAATCTGATAATAAATCGGGATAGGAGATTGTTTATCGATATTCATAGCGAAAATCCTTTCAATGCCTGAATCCCGCGGCTTCTTGATCAATCAAAACCGAAACGTTAGGATGCAGATGCAAAGCAGACGCAGGGAATTCCTCGTTGACTTGTCCGTCCAGCAGCCTTTTGGCAGCTTCGGCTTTGCTTGTGCCGGAGATAAGCAGAAGAATCCGCTTGCTTGAGAGAATCGTTTGAATTCCCATTGTAACGGCTTTTTTTGGCACACTGTCAATGGAGGGAAAATATCTGGCATTGGCCTGACGGGTTTGTTCATTTAATGCCACGACATGTGTGCGGGACTGAAATGATGTACCTGGTTCATTAAAGCCGATATGCCCGTTCCGGCCGATGCCGAGCAGCTGAATGTCCGCTCCGCCAAGTGATTCAATCAATTGTTCGTAGCGTTTGCACTCGGCTTCCAGGTCACCTGCGTTTCCATCAGGAATAAAATGCCGGCTCGGTTGACTGTCGATATGCAGAAAGAAACGGTCATTCATATAGCAGTGATAGCTGTTTGGGTCATCACCGGAAAGCCCGGCGTATTCATCTAAATTAATCGTGGTGATGTTTTGAAAAGAAAGATTCTCTGTTTGGTGCAGGCGGATTAGCTCGCGATACGTGCCTTCCGGTGTCCCGCCTGTTGCTAAACCGAGAACGGCATCAGGCTTTTCCCTGACTGTTTCAGCCACAATGCCGGCAGCTTTTTGGCTTAATGCCTCATACGATTGACATTCGATTACTTTCATATATGATCAGCCTCCTTGGATTTAAATGCAATGTTTCCGCGGCAAACGGTGAGAAGCACCTCACATTCACTGCTGACGATTACAAGATCCGCATCTTTTCCCTCTGTTATACTGCCTTTTCGGTCAAAGATGCCAAGCTGTTTGGCCGCGTTTGCTGAAGTTATATTTGCTATATCCGTCCAAGAGCAATTCGTAAACGCGCGCATATGCCGGGCGCCTTCATTCATTTTTAAAATCGAACCGGCAAGCGTCCCGTCCGGAAGAAGAGCTGTTTTTCCCTTTACTGTCACACTTTGTCCGCCGAACTCGTAGACTCCGTCTTTCAGCCCTTTCGCCCGCATCGAATCGGTGATCAAGATAAGCTTGCTGCTGCCTTTTGCTAAAAAAGCAAGCTTTGCCGCTAACGGATGGGAGTGGATACCGTCAGCAATAAGCTCTGTGACATACCCCTCATGTGCGAGGGCTGTCCCGATTACTCCGGGTTCACGATGATGAAACGGGCTCATCGCATTGTATAAGTGAGTCATATGGCTGGCGCCTGCTTCAAAGGCTTCCAAAAGTAATGCGGAGTCTGCATCCGTGTGTCCCATTGACGCGATAATCGACTCATCCTTTAAATAACGGATCAGCTCAAATTGCTGGTCCTCCTCCGGCGCAAGCGTGACGATTTTGATCAGCCCCCCTGCCTCCTGCTGCCACTTCTTGAAAAGTGCAAGATCTGAGGGCCTGATCCATTCCTTTGGCTGCGCTCCGGCCCTTTTAGGTGAAACAAAGGGACCCTCTAAATGAATTCCGATCAATTCCGCACCTAATGAAGAGGAATCCTCCGCAGATTTCCAATCTCTCGCGTTTACCAGTGCTTGAGAAATTTGGCCGTGTTCCTGTGTGATGGTTGTCGCTAAAAAACTCGTTGTGCCTTCCTCAGGCAGTCTTGAGGACATGGCATCGAGCACGGAAAAGCTCGCATCCATTGTATCTGCGCCATAGCCGCCGTGAATATGAATATCAATCATCCCCGGAAGCAATACGGCATCCTTTGGGCCTTGAATTTCCTTTGCGTATTGCTCTTTTGGCCGTTCTGTTGAGACAGCGCTGATTTTTCCGTCCTTGACCCCAACATAGCCGTTTTTAATCACTTCATTTTCTGTCACGATACTGATTCCGCTGAGAAGAAGACTATCTGCCATAAATGATCCGCCTTTCTGGAATATGAATACGTTTATTTTACTCTTTTTCAGACTAGTGATCTAGACCAGCTGACACGTTTGCCAGTCTTTTATAAAATCTGTTTTAGGTTCAAGCCCGAAAGTGATAAAATGAAATTATTGTTGAGCAAGCTCGGGTTATCCCGGAACAGGAGGAACATATCGTGGCAAAGGTTCGGACAAAAGATGTAATGGAACAGTTTCATTTGGAATTAATCAGCGGAGAAGAAGGAATTAACCGCCCGATTACGATGAGCGATTTATCAAGACCAGGCATTGAAATTGCCGGATATTTTACATATTACCCTAGAGAGCGCGTACAGCTTCTGGGGAAAACAGAGCTCTCTTTCTTTGAACAGCTGCCGGAAGAGGATAAAAAGCAGCGAATGGACTCTCTATGCACGGATGTAACACCAGCTATTATTCTGTCTAGAGATATGCCTATCCCGCAGGAGCTCATTGACGCTTCCGAGAAAAACGGCGTGCCTGTCCTCAGATCGCCTTTGAAAACGACAAGACTGTCAAGCCGATTGACCAACTTCCTAGAAAGCAGACTTGCGCCAACTACAGCCATTCACGGTGTGCTTGTCGATATATATGGCGTCGGAGTGCTGATCACAGGGAAAAGCGGCGTCGGAAAAAGTGAAACTGCGTTGGAGCTTGTGAAAAGAGGCCACCGCCTTGTTGCTGATGATTGTGTTGAAATTCGGCAGGAGGATCAGGATACCCTTGTCGGAAACGCCCCTGAGCTCATTGAGCATCTGCTTGAGATTAGAGGGCTCGGCATTATAAACGTCATGACGCTGTTTGGTGCCGGTGCGGTCAGAAGCAATAAACGAATTACAATTGTCATGAATCTTGAACTCTGGGAGCAGGGCAAGCAATACGACCGTCTTGGACTCGAAGAAGAAACAATGAAAATTATTGATACAGAAATTACAAAACTCACGATCCCTGTCCGTCCGGGACGAAATCTCGCGGTCATTATTGAAGTGGCTGCTATGAACTTCAGATTGAAGCGGATGGGCTTAAACGCCGCTGAGCAATTTACCAACAAGCTGGCGGATGTCATTGAAGACGGTGAACAAGACGAATAGGAGTTGGCAATAAATGAATGAAGCGATAGAACCACTCAATCCGATAGCGTTTCAGCTGGGGCCGTTAGCCGTCCATTGGTACGGAATCATTATCGGCCTCGGTGCTTTGCTGGGGCTTTGGATTGCCATGAGAGAAAGTGAGAAACGAGGACTGCAGAAAGATATTTTTATCGATCTCGTCCTTTTTGCGATCCCAATCGCGATTATTTGCGCACGGATTTATTACGTTGCATTTGAATGGGATTATTATGCCGAACATCCGGGGGAAATCATAAAAATCTGGAAGGGTGGCATCGCGATTCACGGCGGCTTAATCGGTGCCATTTTGACAGGCTATGTCTTTTCGAGAGTGAAAAACATTTCTTTCTGGAAGCTTGCGGATATCGCGGCGCCAAGCATTTTGCTCGGTCAGGCGATCGGCCGCTGGGGAAACTTTGTCAATCAAGAGGCACACGGGGAGGCGGTCAGCAGAGCCTTTTTAGAAAATCTGCACCTGCCTGAGTTTATCATCAATCAAATGTACATCAACGGCCAATATTATCATCCTACTTTTTTATATGAATCACTATGGAGCTTTGTCGGCGTTATTATGTTGCTGCTTTTGCGCAGAGCGAATTTGCGGAGAGGCGAGCTGTTTTTAATCTATATCATTTGGTATTCAATCGGAAGGCTCTTTATTGAAGGAATGCGGACTGACAGCTTAATGCTGACAAGTTCGCTTCGCATCGCTCAGGTGATCTCAATCGTATTGATTGTTTTGGCTGTAGCAGCAATCATCTTCAGACGCGTCAAGGGGTACTCGGCGAAACGTTACGCAGAGTAGACGGTAACAAAGGGGGATGAGGGATGAAGAAGATTTTTCTGGCCGGTCTTGCGGCAGGTCTTCAAACAACATGGACACTCGGCAAAGTCATTTTTCCGGTAACGCTGGTGGTCACTTTGCTTCAGCATACGCCTGTCATGGATTGGCTGGTACGGCTGATTACACCAGTGATGGGCCTATTCGGGCTTTCCGGTGAAGCGGCGATCCCGCTTGTTCTTGGGAATATGCTGAATCTGTACGCGGGAATTGCCGGGATATTGACACTGGATTTATCCGTGAAGGAAGTTTTTATCTTAGCGGTGATGCTTTCATTCTGTCATAACTTGATTATCGAATCGACAGTCGCAGCAAAGGTCGGGATCAGGATTGGCATCATATTGGCAGTGCGCATTGGTTTGGCAGCTGTTTCTGCAATCGTCATCAATCTCATCTGGCATGGCGGGCAGGAAACGGCGCAGTACGGTTTTATCGCTGCAAGGGGTGATGCGCCTGACGGCTGGCTGGCGATGCTGGCCGAGGCTTTAATGAAAGCCGGTCTTGGCGTTTTGCAGCTGGCGGCAATTGTGATCCCGCTGATGATCATCATTCAATTTATGCGAGACTTAGGCTGGCTGCACACGTTTTCGAAGTGGCTGTCTCCGTTTACGCAGATGCTCGGCATGAATAAAAATACCTCGATGACAATGGTGGCCGGCTTGACAATCGGTCTGGCCTACGGAGCGGGTGTCATGATTAAAGCAGTCGAAGATGACGGCGTTGGCAGGCGCGACATGACACTGGCCTTTATTTTTCTCGTTGCCTGCCATGCCGTCGTTGAAGACACACTTGTCTTTATTCCGCTTGGCATTCCAGTTTGGCCGCTTCTGCTGATCCGGGTCACTACGGCTGTGCTGCTGACGATGGCTATATCGTATACGTGGAAAAAATGGAAACCCTCAGCGGTTGGAAAGGAAGCAGTATGACTGATAAACAAGTTACGACAATTCTGTTTGATTTAGACGGAACCCTTATTAATACGAATGAATTAATTATCGCGTCATTTTTGCATACGCTGGAGCATTATTACCCGAGCCGCTATAAACGTGAAGATGTGCTTGCGTTTATCGGCCCGTCTCTTTTTGAAACGTTTTCTTCAATGGATGCTGAGAAAACTGAAGATATGATCAGCATGTACAGAACATACAATCACCAGATGCATGACACACTTGTCACCGAATATGAAACGGTTTATGAAACGCTGGATGAACTAAAAAAAGCAGGCTTTACATTAGGAATTGTGACAACAAAATTAAGAGATACTGTCAATATGGGCCTTAAGCTGACGGGCATCGGCGAATTTTTCGAAACCGTTGTTACACTTGATGACGTCACGATGGCAAAACCTGATCCCGAGCCTGTTCTGCTGGCGCTGAAACAGCTGGGAAGCGAGCCTACGGAAGCCATCATGGTCGGCGACAACTATCATGATATTCTGGCGGGTAAAAACGCCGGTACAAAAACAGCCGGGGTCGCTTGGACGATTAAAGGCCCGGAAGCGCTGGCGAAACATGAGCCTGACTATATGCTTGAGAAAATGAGTGATCTATTACAAATCGTTGGAGTGAAGTAATCTGTGAGAAAAACAGATCGGCATCCTGTATCAGGTGCTAACTCACTGTGGCATGTCTATCAAACGGTGCCTTTTTTGAAGGTAGTGAAGAATTTTATGATTATTCAAATCGCGAGATACACACCGTTTATAGGGATGAAAAACTGGCTGTACCGTACATTTTTGCGGATGAAGGTCGGAAAGCAGACATCCTTTGCCCTCATGGTGATGCCCGATATTATGTTTCCGGAAAAGATCTCAGTCGGAACGAATTCAATCATCGGATACAATACGACCATTTTGGCCCATGAGTATTTAATTCAGGAGTATCGAACCGGTAAAGTCCTGATCGGAGACGAAGTGATGATCGGAGCCAACACGACCATTCTGCCAGGCGTAGAAATAGGGGATGGCGCAGTCGTGTCTGCCGGAACGCTTGTCCATAAGGATGTGCCAGCCGGAGCATTTGTCGGCGGAAATCCGATGAAAATCATATACACAAGGGAAGAAATGCAGGAAAGAATAAAAAGCCCGCTGAATAAATAGCGCGGGCTTTTTCTGTATATTAAAATTGGGTATTGTTTTTTTCCGTTACGTGCTGGACGCCGATCCATTTCTTGCCGACGTTGGAGTATCTTGTGTTCGTCATGGTGACAGTGCTCGTTTTACTGTCCGTACGGAAAATCGCTTCCTTCATGTTTGTGATGGTGCATCTGTCGATAATGACATCGGTATGGAAGGTCGACCCGCCCAGCTGTCTAATAAACTTTCCGCCGTTATCCGCAGTGAAGTTTTTCACTGTAAACGTGCTGGCTTTATTGATTTGAAAGATTTTATCAGAAGCTTTTTGAGCAGAACCGCCGTCAATGGTTACTTTTCCTTCCTTCTTCACAGTTAACGCGTCCTCACCGACATCTTCCCACGTCACATTCTGAATGTTAACGTTTCCATAAGTGTGCACGCCATCAGCAGCAGGAGCTCCGAGCACTACATTTTTCAGAGTTGCTCCGTCTTCCACACGAAAAACAGGCTTTTGGTTTTCGGATTGGCTTCCGTCACCCAATTCTTTTCCTGCTACAAACCGCTGTCCCTTCCCGTCATATGTTGTATTTTTTGGCACGATAATTGTTTCATGAACCACTTTGTCAGCTGCAAAAGCAGTTGATGTCTGAAACTGGCTGAAGCCCATAACCAAACTGAACATAAATAGGATAGACACGATTTTTTTCAATGATAAAATCCTCCCCGGATATCTTTAGTTTTGTAAGAGAAGCGTCAGCATCTTGCACCGGCTTCTCTCACATAGATCGGGGCAAGGCTGAATCTGTTTTAATCATAAAAATAGCCAGCCTGAAAGTAAAGACAAATTTGGATGGAAAATGGAAAATGCGTCATTGTTACCTGATGTAAACATCAAGCATGAGTATTGGCGTATTTGCTCAGGAGAGAGCATAAGAAAAGCTTGTGAAAGCGGGCAGCTTTACTTTTGAACGACGATGGCTTGGCTGCCCATTTGCACCCACGCTTTTTCGAAGCTGGTCCGGTCTGTTTTTCTGTTTTTATAGCCATAAGGGTCATTCACATACACGTAATTTTCATCATAACCCGTGACGGCGACACTGTGTTCGCTGTACGTGATATCGATCGTTCCGTTTGGCGTTTTCCATGTCTGCATGTTGTCAACCGGCGTAAAGTTGGCTGTCGTGATAACCCAAACCGGGTTGCCTTTCTCAAGCTGCTCATAAACAGCAGAGATGCTTTTTCCTGTCAGATCAGAAACGCTGTCCCCCGCATAGGTTTTAGCGAGCTGATAGATCGGGCCGTGATAGACACCTAGCCCCGGGCCGTTCGCCATATCACCGACAAATCCGTCATTCGGATCACCTTTTAATCCGCTGCTGTATGTCAAAGGCACTGTTGCGATCTGGTTTGCCAGTGTATTCTTTGTCACGTTGTATCCCGCATAGTGCAGCACCATCGCAAGGCTCGTCACCTCACAGCCATTATAGAGCTTTGGGGCATCCATCTGATTGAAAAGCGTGACGTCCATCGGCTCAGCGCTTCCTTTCAGTTTCTTCTCTTTGTTTGCTGCTTCAGATTCATTCTTCGTTGCACCTAAATCAATTTTGAAAAACGAAATATCTATATCTTTTGCATATATTTTGATGCCGAAGAAAATGACAGCAGAAAGTATGATCAGTACACATAACGTTCGCAGTGTTTTCATCTTTAACTCCTTGTTCTCTATTTGATTTGTATTATAGCATGCCAAACATCAAGAATTTGAGATATGACCTACCTTTCATCATTTATTCATGACTTTTTCATATTTAGAGGAGGATTTCTGAACGAAAAAGATTCGTGCGAAAGTTAAGCATTGATTTCCATTCTTTCATCTGCTAACATATTATCATATTAGCGAACTAAAGGATTCGGAATTTTCCTTCAAACAATTACGGAGGTGCTCGGGTTGATGTTTATGTTTGAAAAACCGCACGGCATGAGAGATACACTGCCCGGTTTATATGAAACGAAAAAAAAGGTAAGGCAATCCTTAACCGATATGATAGACAAATGGGGCTATCAATTTATGGAAACACCGACGCTGGAATTTTACGATACGGTTGGTGTGCAGTCAGCAATTGAAGAGCAGCAGCTGTTTAAGCTTCTGGATCAGGATGGAAAGACACTGGTGCTTCGCCCGGATATGACAGGGCCGATCGCAAGGGTGGCGGCATCAAAGCTGCTGAAACATGATCATCCCCTCAGAGTCGGCTATGCGGCAAATGTGTTCAGAGCCCAGGAACGCGAGGGCGGACGTCCTGCCGAGTTTGAGCAGGTTGGAGTGGAATTGATCGGTGATGGCACGACAAGTGCGGACGCAGAGGTCATTGCCTTAGTAGTCGGTGCGTTAAAAAATGCCGGCTTGACTTCATTTAAAATTGCAATCGGCCACGCAGGCATTGCAGATGCCCTGTTTGTCGAGGTGCTCGGGAATGTTGAACGAGCGGACGTGCTGCGGAGGTTTTTATATGAAAAGAATTATGTCGGCTACAGAGAGCACGTCAAATCTCTTCCGCTTTCCTCCATTGATAAAAACAGATTGCTTGAGCTTCTCGAATTGCGAGGGAGCATAGAAGTATGCAGACGTGCTGAAGAAATCGTCGATTCAGCGCAAGGTAAAAGTGTGGTTGATGAACTGAAGGCGCTGTGGGAGATTCTTGAGGACTACGGATGTACGGAAAATGTCCGTCTTGATCTGAATATGGTCAGCCATATGAGCTACTACACTGGGATTTTATTTGAAGTGTACGCGAATAATGTCGGCTTTGTGATTGGCAGCGGCGGCCGTTATAACAAGCTTCTGGGACATTTTAATTCACCGGCGCCGGCGACGGGTTTTGGGCTTCGGATTGACCGGATGATTGAAGCGCTCCATATGAAAGACGAACCTTGTGAAATGGATGCTGTCATTTTCAGCAAAGAACAGCGGGTGCAGGCCATCGCTTTTGCAAATGAAGAGCGTTTGAAAGGTAAAAAAGTTGTTCTTCAGGATTTACTGGGGATTGAAAATATTGATCAGATGACAAAATCATTTGCGAATGTCACCTATTTTATCGGTGCCAGAAAGGAAGAGCAAAATGGGTAAGTTACTCACAATGGCAATGCCGAAGGGGCGAATATTTGAAGAAGCAGCAGGGCTGCTGCGGCAGGCGGGATACAAGCTGCCGGAAGAGTTTGAGGATTCCAGAAAGCTGATCATCGATGTGCCGGAGGAAAATCTCCGCTTCATTTTAGCAAAGCCGATGGATGTCACCACATATGTGGAGCACGGCGTGGCAGACGTCGGAATTGCGGGGAAGGATGTCATGCTGGAGGAAGAACGCGATGTATATGAGGTACTGGATTTGAAAATCAGCAAATGCCATCTGGCGGTTGCCGGACTTCCAGATACAGACTGGAGCGGCGTCGCGCCGAGAATCGCCACAAAGTATCCGAATGTGGCTTCCAGTTATTTTAGGGAGCAGGGAGAGCAAGTCGAGATTATTAAACTGAACGGCTCTATCGAGTTGGCACCTCTTATCGGGCTTGCGGACAGAATAGTCGACATCGTATCAACGGGACAGACGCTCAAAGAAAACGGACTCGTTGAAACAGAGCATATTTGTGATATCACCTCCCGCTTTATCGTCAACCCAGTAAGCTATCGCATGAAGGATGATGTCATCGACGAAATGGCATCCCGTTTATCTCTTGTTGTGGAAGGAGAAACGGCAAAATGAAAATCAAAACGATCAGCGGCGCGGACCGGCTTTCTCTCAAGCGGTCAATTGACTCCGGAACGGAAGAACAAAGAAAAGCGGTCCGATCCATTATTGAACATGTAAAAGCAAACGGTGATCAGGCCGTTCGTGACTACACGGCCAAGTTTGACGGCATCAAGCTCGACAGTGCATTGGTCACAACAGAAGAAATTGAAGAAGCATACAGCTTGCTGGATCCCCAGCTGCTGCAGGTGATCAGGCAAGCGATCAAAAACATTACTGAATATCACGAAAGGCAGCTTCAGTCTTCCTGGTTTTATCACAGAAAGGATGGCACAATGCTGGGACAGAAAGTGACAGCACTTGATTCTGCCGGCGTTTATGTGCCGGGCGGAACTGCCGCATATCCGTCATCTGTTTTGATGAATGTCATTCCGGCGCTTACAGCGGGCGTGGAAAGAATTGTTCTTGTCACACCTCCGGGAAAAGACGGACGGCTGTCTCCGGGAGTCTTAGCTGCCGCTGCCGAGCTGGGCATTAAAGATATATACAAAATGGGAGGGGCTCAGGCAATTGCGGCGCTGGCGTACGGAACAGAAACCATTGAGCCGGTGGATAAAATCACAGGCCCGGGAAATATTTATGTCGCGCTTGCCAAACGAGAGGTGTTCGGTGATGTCGATATTGATATGATTGCCGGACCGAGTGAAATCGTCGTGCTGGCTGATGAAACAGCTATCCCGCGGGAAATTGCCGCTGACCTGCTGTCACAGGCGGAACACGACATGCTCAGCTCATGTGTGCTTGTCACAGATTCCATGCCGCTGGCTGAGGCCGTTTCAGCCGAGGTGAACGAGCAGCTTAAAACCTTGCCGCGCAGAGATATTGCGGAAGCTTCAGTGAGAGATTATGGATCTATTTATGTGGCTGAAACGATAGATGAAGCGGTCAATACAGTCAATACGCTCGCCCCGGAGCATTTAGAAATCATCACACAGTCTCCCGAAGCTTTGCTTGGCAATATCAAGCACGCAGGTGCGATTTTCTTAGGCCGATACAGCCCTGAACCGGTCGGAGATTATTTTGCCGGACCGAACCATGTGCTCCCGACAAATGGAACGGCCAGATTTTCAAGCCCATTAAACGTCACGGATTTTCAAAAGAAATCGAGCATTATTTCATACAGCCAATCAGCCTTTGAAGAACATGCGGATAGCATTGCGGCTTTTGCCAGACTGGAAGGATTAGAAGCGCATGCGAGATCAATCGAAGCGAGAGAACGGAGGAATTCAAAATGAGAAAAGCGGAGCGCGCCAGAAAAACAAACGAAACGGATATAGAGCTGGCATTCGCAATAGACGGTGAAGGGCAAGCAGAAATCAAAACAGATGTGCCGTTTATGACGCATATGCTGGATCTGTTCACAAAACACGGGCAATTTGATCTTTCCATTCATGCAAAAGGCGATGTCGATATTGATGATCACCATACAACTGAAGATATCGGCATTTGCTTAGGGCAGGCTTTGCTTGAAGCACTAGGCGATAAAAAAGGAATTAAACGCTACGGCTCGGCGTTTGTGCCGATGGATGAGGCGCTTGCTCAGGTGGTGATTGATTTAAGCAATCGGCCGCACTTAGAAATGCGTGCTGACTTTCCGGCAGCGAAAGTCGGAACTTTCGATACTGAGCTTGTACATGAATTTTTATGGAAGCTGGCGCTTGAAGCACGGATGAACTTGCACGTGATCGTTCATTACGGCTCAAATACGCACCATATGATAGAAGCTGTTTTTAAAGCATTAGGACGTGCGCTTGATGAAGCGACAACGATTGACCCGCGTGTCAAAGGGATTCCGTCAACGAAAGGGATGCTGTAAATGATCGGTGTGATAGATTACGGAATGGGCAATTTATACAGCGTCTCAAAGGCGCTGGAGCGTGTCGGCGTGCCGTACTTTGTTTCTGGCATGCCAGAGAAGCTGAGGAAAGCCGATGCTTTCATTTTGCCGGGAGTCGGGTCATTTGGGGATGCGATGGACAATTTGCGCAACGCCAAACTCGATCAATTCATTCAAGATATGGTATCAGAGGGGAGACTGCTTCTTGGGATCTGCCTTGGCATGCAGCTATTGTTTGATGAGAGCGAAGAGCATGGAACCGCTGCAGGCCTCGGTTTGTTAGAGGGAAAAGCAGTCAGGCTGAAGCCGGAAGATCAGGAGGGAAACAAGCTGAAGGTTCCGCATATGGGATGGAACCGCCTTTCCTTTCATAACGAATCTCCGCTGCTGGCAGGAGTGGAGGAAGGCTATGCTTATTTTGTCCATTCCTATTATATTGACGGAATGGATGACGGCGCGCTTTTGGCAAGCGCCGAGTACGGTGTGCGGGTGCCTGCGGTTGTCGGAAAAGAGAACATCTTCGGCGCCCAGTTTCACCCGGAAAAAAGCAGCACGGTCGGAATGTCTATCTTAATCCAATTCACAAAAATGGCAGCAGAACAGAAGGTGAAAAAATGAGTGTTTTTACATTATACCCGGCCATTGATATGAGAAACGGCAAATGCGTACGCCTCGTTCAAGGTGATTACAGCAAGGAAACTGTATACGGTGATTCACCGTTCGACATGGCCTCTTTATTTGCGAGTGAAGGGGCTGAATGGATTCATCTTGTTGATCTTGACGGCGCGAAGGAAGGAAAAAAAGTAAATGACCGTCATGTCATCGAAATTGTACAAAAGCTCAATCTGAAAGTCGAAATCGGCGGCGGCATTCGTTCGGAAAGCGACGTCTACGATTACTTATCGGCAGGAGTCGATCGCGTGATCCTGGGAAGCTCTGCTGTTTCTGATCCGCCGTTTGTAAAAAAAATGCTGAAAGAGTATGGCGAAAGGATAGCCATCGGGCTGGACGCAAGAAACGGCTTTGTTTCAACAGAAGGGTGGCTGGAAACATCAAGTCTTAAGGCGGCTGAACTCGGCAAAGAGCTCGCCAACGAAGGCGCAGAAGTTTTTATTTTTACTGATATCGCGACAGACGGGATGCTGTCAGGCCCCAATATCGAAAGCACAGTGGAACTCGCAAAGGAAACCGGAAAATCTGTCATCGCCTCTGGCGGAGTCAGCTCCGTTGCGGACCTTGAAGCTCTTGCCCGTTATCATGCGAATGGGGTTTCTGGAGCGATTATCGGAAAAGCACTGTATACCAACCAGTTTACACTTGGCGAGGCGCTTGAAAGGATGAAGGGGAAATGATAACAAAACGGATTATCCCATGTCTTGATGTGAAAGAAGGGCGCGTTGTCAAAGGGATTCAATTTCTTGAGCTGAAGGATGCCGGCGACCCTGTCGAGCTGGCGGAAGTATACGATCAGGAAGGCGCAGATGAACTGGTGTTTCTTGATATTTCTGCCTCGCATGAAGGCCGCAAAACGATGGTTGACGTCGTAGAGCAGGTTGCTGCAAAGCTTGCGATTCCGTTTACAGTCGGAGGCGGCATCAATCAGCTTAGCGATATGAAAACGATTCTGCGTGCCGGCGCGGACAAAGTTTCTGTAAACACGGCAGCTGTTCTCCGTCCCGAGCTGATTACCGAAGGCGCGGAGTTTTTCGGCTCTCAATGTATCGTACTCGCCATAGACGCCAAGTACGACGAAGAGTCTGACACATATAAAGTTTACACGCATGGCGGCAGAAAGAAAACGGATTGGGAAGTTACAGCATGGGCGAAGGAAGCTGTCAAACGCGGAGCCGGAGAAATCCTCCTGACCAGCATGGACTCAGATGGGGAGAAAAAGGGCTTTGACCACAGGCTGACAAAGCTCGTGTCAGAAGGTGTTCCGGTTCCTGTCATCGCCTCAGGGGGAGCAGGAAACGCGCAGCATATGCTCGAGGCTTTTACAAAAGGGGAAGCGGACGCCGCGCTGGCTGCCTCCATTTTTCATTATAAAGAAACATCAATTAGAGAAGTGAAATCATATTTGAAAGAGCACGGGGTGAATGTGAGATGAAACAGGCAGATGAACTGCGTTTTAACGAAGACGGATTAATCCCTGCCATCGTGCAGGACGCGTCAAGCAAAGAAGTGCTGACACTTGCATATATGAACAGGGAATCATACGAAAAAACACTGGAAACGAAAGAAACGTGGTTTTACAGCCGCTCGCGGCAAGAGCTATGGCACAAGGGAGAAACATCGGGGAATACGCAAGGCGTCAAGGGCATTCGATATGACTGCGACCAAGATGCACTGGTCGTGCTTGTAGAGCCGTCCGGTCCGGCATGCCACACAGGCAGCTACAGCTGTTTTACAAAGGAACAGACAGAAGAACAAACTTCCGGCCGATTTGACATCTTAAGCGAGCTGGAGCGCGTCATCGCAGAACGCCAAGCGGAAATGCCTGAAGGAGCTTACACCACTTACCTTTTCGATGAAGGCGTCGATAAGATTTTGAAAAAAGTCGGTGAAGAAGCATCAGAAGTCATCATCGCCGCCAAAAACCGTGATCACGAGGAACTGAAATGGGAAGCGGCAGACCTGCTGTATCATCTCCTTGTCCTGCTCAGAGAACAAGCATTACCGCTGGATGATGTGCTGGAAGTGCTGAGAAAACGCCATTCTGAATAGTAAATGGAAAGAGCCTATGGATAACGGCTCTTTTTTTATTGTAAGAAAAATGTAATGGGTATTTAGTAATGGGATGAGTGTTTCACATTCCGAATGGATAAAAGAAGGTCAAAACCAAGTCTGATTTCCTATTTATCCAAATTCCGCCATGATGTAACATGGAAAAGGATAATATAATCACCCTGCAACCGGGTCAATAGTATTACTTTTGAAAAATAGAATGATCCCACAAAACCCTTGGAGGTTCGTAATGAAAAAGATTATCTTTATTTGCTTCAGCTTATTACTTGCCCTGACAGGAGGATGCAGTATGAACGACAATGATAAAAACACAAATGAAAATAAAACAGAAGCCGTAAAACCAAAAGACATGGATCCAAAAGACCTGCCGCATGTTCCCGCGTTTCAGGATGAGAAAACGAGAGAGTACATGGTGTCAACGAAGGAAGAGGAGCCTGGGTACTATTTGCTGGAGTCTAAGTTGAAGGGGTTTAGGATGTTGTTTCCGGCGGATGGGGAGTATCTATCAAGAAGGTCATCTTTAACTGGGAAAAACAAAGAAAGTATTGGATTTAATAGTTATGATAAAGACACCAATGTAATGTTTGATGGCCATGTAACATATTACAAAGAAGAAAGTTTTGTGAATGAACCTGAGACAATGCTAGATATTGTTAGTGGAAAAAATGATTATAAAGGTGAATACAAAAAAAGTAGCAAAAAGAAAACGGATATCTACTTTGCTAAGAAAAAAGACATCTTTGACGATATTGATAGAAAATATAATTATTCATACAGTTACTTCGGGTATGTGAAATCTACAGAAGAAGATAACTTAGGATTAGAATACGCCTTTACTTTCGGATGCAAAAATGAAAATCAACCATGCTCCTTAGATGAAGAAAAGGCTAAAAATAAAGTAGAGAAATTAATTAATTCTATCACCTTTTTAATAGATAAAAAGGAGAAATAAGATGGAAAATAAAAATGTATTTGAGAATGAGAACGTAAAGTTACGGCTAATTGATTTAGAATATGACTATAAACAAAAGTTTGCCTCAATCAATGCAAGTGAAGTTAAGGAAGCCAAAGCGGATTTCGAAGCAGATGTACGGAGAATTTATAAAGAGGAAACCCGCCACGATCTTCCGGAGAATACAAAAATTGAAATATATACCTCCAGTGAACTTGTAAACCAGAATACAAGTATAGAAAGTTCGACCAGAGAATCAGGTTACGATGGGACGGCAATCCATATAATAGATAAGAAAAAACATATCGATCAGCTTCATATTATTTCAGAAGGCAGTGCTGATAATAAGGATTGGTCGTATAACTTTTTTGGTCTTTTTTTAGGAATCGATCATAGTCAGTATGAGGCTACAAAGGAGTTTACTAAAAAAGCAAAGAAAGCAGCAGGTGACTCGGAGGATTTAAAAACATTCGCCTTAGGACATTCCCTTGCTAATAATAACCAAGTAATGGTGCAATTGATTAATGGAGACTATGATGAGGTTTATGGTGTAAATGGGGCTCAAGTCAATATCGATCAATTACTTGAAACTGATGAAAGTTTATATAGATATGTTATTAGGAAATTTAGTTATAAATACGAAGATATTGATTCTATCCCACCAGAAAAGCTAAAAAAAGAAATCCAAAAATATTATGAAGACAAAGGCGTGACAGCAAACATCACCCAACGCATCTCAAAAGATGACCCGCTGTACGGAGTCAGCGGCAAGGCGGATTTCATTACATTCGGCGATGTGAAGATGGCGGATACGAACACAAGTGTGAAAGGCATCAGAAACATTATGGATGGGATTCCTGATGAAGACGTAAGGTCGATGCAGGAATACCTTCAAAAATATAAGGACGACTATGAAAAAGACGGCTTAAACGGTTTTGTAAAGGCAGCCAGCGGAATAGACATAGAATTGATAGAAAAAGTAAAGCATACAGCCGGCGTTTTAGCGAAAGCAAGTGTTGTTTATGAAAATTTTGATGATGTTAAGCAAATGTATGGCCGAATTAAAGAGCAGCTGCCAGCCTTTTTAGGTTTTCTTCACACCCTGTTGGGAAACAGCGGGCCTATTGTAGATCAGCTTGCTGAAAATGGTTATATTGATGATACACAGAAAAAAGTCATAAAAAAAGAGTTATCTAATCTTAATGCGAGTATGAAAGGTATAGAATTACAATACGATGATTTCATTGATCATCTAAAGCATGGCCAATTCACGCAAGCTCTAAATGATGTTGGTAAAATTGTGGAGTATGTAAAATCAATGATTTCTTCTTTTGAAACACTCGACACAGAAACAAAAGACGCATTAAAACTCATCGTCGACGGCCACAGCATCGTTCAAATGCTGAACGCATTAACAAAGGAAAAAGGATTTAGCTATAAGGGTTCTGATATTTACTTTACAGGGAAGGGCGGCTCGGGAGAAACGATTAAAGTCAATATCTCTTCCGCTGTCAGAATCTATCAAAACGGCATGAAGATAGTTGAAGATATGGAAGATGCGATTTCTGCGTACCAAAAGGTATTCCGTCAGGAAATCGATGAGGAGTTTATAGACAAAAAACAGGCAATCATCACGTCGATTCAACATATGGAAGAAAACCCTTCGCATTATGCCTTCGATCTTCAATTCCGGCTTGCGGCCGGTTTCAGTCACACATTCGATAAATTAGAGAAAATATCAGTTCATGAATCGTTCCATACAGGTGCTCTCCCTGCTAATGACGGAATTGTTGCAGAACTAAAAAAACAGACATCGGAAAAAAAGAACTTTATCAAAAATATCCGCGAGAGCATCGAAAAGCTATTTGAAAAAGAAGAAATGATCTCACAGTTATTCGATTTTCAGCCTTAGGAGGAATAGACAGAGTGACTTCCTTATTTTCAGAAAGTGAAACAGAAGTTGTATCAACCACCTATATGTTTCTAACCCATGACGAAATGAAGGGGAAAGCAGGCAGTCTCAATAAACCCATTAACGACATTCTCAGCCTGACTAAAAAATTTGAGTCTGCATTAAAAGAAGAAATCAAAGGGCAAAAAGGAATGATTGTCAAAAAAATAAAAGAAGAGCTTGAATCGAAAAGCGAAAAGCAGAAAACTGCACTTCAAACGATAAAAGTAGAGCATACTGCAAAGGTTGACCGGTTCAAGATGATCATTGAAGACCTGAGGCAGCAAGAGGTTACCTTAACGTATCGAAAAAAGAAGCCCGAAAAGGATCTATAAGATGAAACGTCTCCTATTCGAGTCATGAATAGGGGATTTTTATTTTCAGTGTACAAGAAAAATATACTGAAAAAGTCTCTCTCCATTGTTATGATTTAGAAAGAGTAAAAATAATCCTATTATATTCCGTTCAACCTTGCTGACCGCGTAAAGGGATTGAAACAGGAGGAAAAATACTATGTCAACACAGCAACCTAAAAGAAAATTCAAAGCCTTTTTTGCATTAGTGAAACAGACAAACCCATCCTATGGAAAGCTCGCTTTTGCGCTGATTCTCAGTATTGTGACAACACTGGTCAGCCTGCTGATTCCTTTATTAACGAAACAGCTTGTCGACGGTTTTTCCATGTCAGCGCTGTCCGGCACGCAAATCGGGCTGATCGCGCTCGTTTTTCTTATTCAGGCCGCTTTAAGCGCCTACGCTACATACGCGCTAAACTATAGCGGGCAAAAAATCATCTCTGGGTTAAGGGATTTATTATGGAAGAAATTAATTAAGCTTCCTGTATCTTATTTTGATACTAACGCTTCCGGTGAAACTGTCAGCCGGGTCACGAATGATACGATGGTGGTAAAAGAGCTGATCACCAGCCATATCAGCGGATTTATAACAGGCATCATTTCGGTCATTGGATCACTCACCATCTTATTCATTATGAACTGGAAGCTGACGCTGCTTGTTTTAGTAGTTGTTCCATTAGCGGCGCTGATTTTAGTGCCAATCGGCCAGAAGATGTTCTCCATTTCTCGGGAAACTCAAGATGAAACCGCACGTTTTACAGGGTTGCTCAATCAAATACTTCCGGAAATCAGGCTTGTGAAGGCTTCAAATGCAGAGGAAGTCGAATACAAACGCGGAAAGCTGGGGATTTCTTCATTATTCCAGCTGGGGGTTCGTGAAGCGAAGGTGCAATCGCTTGTTGGGCCGCTTATTTCTCTCGTATTAATGGCCGCACTCGTGGCTGTTATTGGATACGGCGGTATGCAGGTGTCATCAGGCGAATTGACTGCGGGGGCACTCGTGGCTTTTATTTTATATTTGTTTCAAATCATTATGCCGATGGGCCAGATTACAACGTTCTTCACACAGCTGCAAAAATCAATCGGTGCAACGGAACGGATGATTGAGATATTGGCAGAGGAAGAGGAAGATACCGTCACAGGAAACAAAATTGACAACGCGCATCTGCCTATCCGGCTTGATCAGGTGTCCTTTGGCTATAAGCCTGAGCAGCTGATCTTGAAGGATATCAGCGCCGTGATTGAAGCGGGAAAAGTAACAGCAATTGTTGGGCCGAGCGGCGGCGGGAAAACCACGCTGTTTAAACTGCTTGAACGTTTTTATTCTCCGACTGAAGGGACCATTCGGCTGGGAGACGAGCCGGTGGATACGTATTCGCTCGAATCGTGGCGTCAGCATATTGGCTACGTGTCACAGGAAAGTCCGTTAATGTCGGGAACGATCAGAGACAATATTTGTTATGGGCTGGAACGTGAGGTAACGGATGCCGAAATCGAAAAAGCAGCGGAGATGGCATACGCTCTTAATTTTATAAAGGAGCTGCCGAATCAGCTTGATACTGAAGTGGGCGAACGCGGCATTATGCTGTCGGGCGGACAGAGACAAAGAATTGCGATTGCCAGGGCGCTTCTCCGTGATCCGAGCATCCTGATGCTTGATGAAGCCACATCCAGCCTCGACAGCCAATCTGAAAAATCAGTGCAGCAGGCACTTGAGGTGCTGATGGAAGGCCGTACAACAATTGTCATCGCTCACCGCTTATCGACTGTTGTAGATGCTGATCAGCTATTATTTGTTGAAAAAGGGGAAATTACGGGACGCGGCACGCACCATGAATTAATGGCTTCCCATGACCTTTACAGAGATTTTGCTGAACAGCAGCTTAAAATGAATGCGGATTTAGAAAACAAAGCCGGGTAAATTCTGGTCGATTCAGCCAGTAAAAAAAAGAGGAGGGATTTTCCCAATCCTTCCTTTTGAACTATTGAGGGGCTTACGATTTATGGTATACTACTGACGGTAATATTGTATAAAACGGAGGGTAGTTGTGGGAAAACACACTTCTGAACATAAAAATCACGCACAAATTGTCCAGCTGCTTCAAGATGGACATTATTTTTTTCATAAAGGTTTGAAAGCGTATAAAGAACGCAATCTGAAGCGGGCAAGCAAACTGATCCAGCGCGCGGTTCATTTGGAACCGAAGGATTCAGAGATGCTTTCGCAGCTTGCGGTCATTTATTCTGAGATGGGGCAATACCAGGAATCAAACGATTTGCTTGATTATATTTTGGCGAATCTTGAGACGGAAATGCCGGAATGCCATTATTTTAAAGCAAATAACTTTGCCCATCTGGGACTCTTTCAGGAAGCTTATAAAGAAGCTGCCGCTTATTCAGACGCTGATCCGGACGGTGAATTTTCCGAAGAGAATGATAGTCTGCTTGAACTGCTTGATTTAGGAGACGGCGGGCCTGAGGATTCTTTATATGATCAGGATGAATTGCTTATCAAACAGGACCGGGCGAAGTCCTTGCTTGAAAGCGGTCAGCTTGCTGAAGCCGTTGCGGCCCTTGAGGAAATCACACACGAATATCCTGAGCTTTGGTCCGCTTATAATAATCTCGCCCTTGCCCACTTTTATTCCGGCAATGTTGTGAAAGCGAAGCAAACGGCTTATCAAGTGCTGAATAATAATGAAGGAAATCTTCACGCATTATGTAATCTTCTCGTTTTCTACTATTATGAAAGAGAAGATGAAAAGGTGGCAGAGCTGAGTGATCAGCTTTCAAATGTATATCCGATGTTATTTGAACAGCGCTATAAACTGGGTGCCACTCTGTCGCTTGTCGGCCGGTATGATATCGGGTACAAATGGCTCAGATCACTATATAAAAGCGGTTTTGAAGGAGACGACACATTCTACTACTGGCTCTCGTGCTCTGCTTACTTTACGGGCCATAAAGAATTTGCCGAAACGGTATGGAGAAAAGTTGAGTCGCAATATCCAGGAGCAGACCGTCCGGCTCCGTGGATTGAGCGGCGGGAAGTACTTCCTTCGTCAGTAGAACAGCGATTGGCGGCCTATTATATCAGCAGCATCAAGGGTGAAACGGAGCATCTTGAGGCCGTGATACGCTCGAAGCGCATCACCGCTCCTTTTGAAAACCATTTTGTTAAGCTGCTTTTGAACGGGGATTCCGCAGCGGCAGATGTGTCAGAGGATGCGCTTTTCGCTTATCAAACGGTTAAATTGCTGGAAGAAGCAGAACAAGATGAGATGAAAACAGAAGTCATGAGCTGCTGGGTATTCCATGTGATACAGCAAATCCGCGCAGCGGGGCCGCTGAAAAATGTGAGCGGATGGGCTGCGGCTATCTACTATATTTGGAAAGAAGCCCATGGCAAACATGACACCAAAAAAGAAACAGCAGCCCAATTTGGCATCTCTCCGGCTACTTTGACGAAATATATGAAATATATTGATGATATTTTAGAATAGTATATTGATTGAGAGTTGATTCACAGAATCAACTCTCTTTTTATTCTAAGAAGTATATTAAGAAAGTAATATCGACAGGTTTTTTATCAATTTAAGAAAAATGACAAATGATGTGCAGCCTGACATCTGTTTGAAACACAAATGTAATAAAATTTATCGCTAATTTGTCGAAACTTGATGGTATAATGATTCTCGTACATAAGGAATTAGTGTTTTTTACATATGATGTGAAATAAACGCTATACACCCAGATTAAGAGATGCACAGAATAATTAACCATAAACAATCATCATTCCTCGTAGAGTATGAGGAACGAAACTTGATGTTCAAAATACAATTCCAAATGAGAACAGGTTCACAGTAAAAGGGAGGATATAAAAAGTGAGAAAGAGTTTATTGACACTTGGTTTGGCTTCCGTCATCGGGACAAGCAGTTTTTTGATCCCATTTACAAGTAAAACTGCATCGGCGGAAACATTAGATGAAAAGAAACAAAAAATCGAAAGCAAGCAATCTGAGGTTGCTTCCAGCATTGAAGCGAAGGAAAAAGAATTAACTGAGCTTCAGGAAAACCAATCAAAGATTGAAAAAGAACTGAAAGACATTAACGCTAAGGCGCTCGATACAAGCAACAAAATCGATGATAAAAAAGAAGAAAACGATAAAACAAAAGAAGAAATCAAAAAACTGAAAAAAGAGATTAAAGAAACAGAAGCACGCATCGAAAAACGCAACGAAATCCTGAAAAAACGCGTTCGTTCTTTACAGGAAAGCGGCGGATCTCAAGGATACATAGATGTACTTTTAGGATCAACGAGCTTTGGTGATTTTATCTCACGTGCAACTGCGGTTTCATCTATTGTTGATGCAGACAAAGATTTAATCAAGCAGCAAGAGCAGGATAAAGCGAAGCTTGAAGACTCTGAAGCAGATCTGAATGATAAGCTGAAAGAAGTACAAGCTGCACTGGCTAAATTAGAAACAATGCAAAAAGATCTTGATAAACAGCTTGATGAAAAAGACAAGCTTTTCGACGAAGCAAAGGACAGCCAGAAGAAAACAGCTGACGCGATTTCCGAATTAAAATCAGAAGCAGCTGACCTTGCAAACCAAAAAGCAGATACTGAAGAAGAACAAGCGCGTATCAAAAAACAACAAGAAGCTGCGGCTGCCCTGATCAAAAAGCAGGAAGAAGCACAAAAAGCATCTGATGAAACACAAACAGATGACAGCCAAACGGCTACAACTGAAACAGCAAAAGCAAGCTCATCTGATGATGATTCTTCAGACAACTCTTCTAAAGGTTCATCTAACAGTTCGTCTAACGGCTCATCTTCTAAGAAGAGCAGCAGCTCAAGCAATAACTCAGGCGGCACTGTCATCAGCAACTCAGGCGGAATTGAAGGCGCGATCAGCGTTGGTTCAAGCATTGTCGGACAATCCCCGTACAAGTTTGGCGGCGGACGCTCTCAGTCTGATATCAACAACCGTATTTTTGACTGCTCATCATTCGTTCGCTGGGCTTACGCTTCTGCAGGTATCAACCTTGGACCTGTCGGCGGAACAACGACTGATACTTTAGTTGGAAGAGGACAAGCTGTAAGCGCGTCAGACATGAAACGCGGAGACTTAGTTTTCTTTGACACATACAAAACAAATGGTCACGTTGGAATCTACTTAGGAAACGGTACGTTCCTTAACGACAATACATCTCATGGTGTATCTGTTGACTCTATGAACAACGTGTACTGGAAAAAAGCATTTAAAGGCGTTGTAAGACGTGTTGTTCAATAATAAATAAGACAAGGGCCTTCTATGGACAGAAGGCTCTTTCTTTATTAATATACATACCCTTTTGAAATACATTTAATCGCGTTTCAAAAAAAATGAGCAAAAAAATGGCGTATCACCATGAGATTTTATAGGATATGGGTAAGGAATACGTTTGATGGGGATTCTTATCATATAAGGAAGAGCCCAACTCGAAAAGACGTTTTAAGGAGTGAATGAGTGTGTCAGAAGAAAAAATATATGACGTGATTATTATCGGCGCGGGTCCCGCTGGGATGACGGCCGCTGTATACACATCTAGAGCAAACTTATCGACATTAATGATTGAAAGAGGAATTCCGGGCGGCCAAATGGCAAACACGGAAGATGTGGAGAACTATCCTGGTTTCGAAAGCATCCTCGGACCTGAGCTTTCCAACAAAATGTTTGAACACGCGAAGAAATTCGGCGCGGAATACGCTTATGGCGATATTAAAGAAATTGTGGACGGCAAAGAGTACAAAGTTGTGAAAGCCGGTTCAAAAGAATATAAAGCACGTGCTGTTATCATCGCCGCAGGTGCAGAGTATAAAAAAATCGGCGTACCTGGCGAAAAAGAATTGGGCGGCCGCGGTGTTTCGTATTGTGCAGTATGTGACGGCGCTTTCTTTAAAGGCAAAGAGCTGGTTGTTGTCGGCGGAGGAGACTCAGCGGTTGAAGAAGGCGTGTACTTAACACGTTTCGCTTCAAAAGTAACGATTGTACACAGACGTGACAAACTCCGTGCGCAAAGCATTCTCCAAGCGAGAGCGTTTGATAATGAAAAAGTAGATTTCTTATGGAATAAAACCGTGAAGGAAATTCATGAGGAAAACGGCAAAGTCGGCAAAGTGACGCTTGTGGATACGGTAACTGGTGAAGAAAGTGAATTCACAACAGACGGCGTATTCATTTATATCGGTATGCTTCCTCTGTCTAAACCGTTTGAAAACCTTGGCATCACAAATGAAGAAGGCTACATCGAAACCAACGACCGAATGGAAACAAAGGTTGAAGGGATTTTCGCAGCCGGAGACATTCGCGAAAAATCATTGCGCCAAATCGTAACGGCTACAGGTGACGGAAGTATTGCGGCACAAAGCGTACAGCATTATGTCGAAGAGCTCCAGGAAACGCTGAAAACCTTAAAATAAAAAGGGCTGTCATACGAGTTTCACATAACGTTACTGGGTTTTAATTCCGCTGTAACAGTTGTGTAAAACTTATCGGTTATGATTAATAAAGTAATTGACCCCCTTTTTATAATGAATACACTTTTGGCACGGATTCTCCAGTTATCCGTGTCCTTTTTTTGTCCAAAAATAAAAGACAATTTCCTTTCACAATAAAATCATCTGAACGCGGGAAAGAATATGCTGTAAAATAGAAGAAAAGATTGTCAATGTCTCTTCATTGTGAGAGGCATCTTGAAACGGTATAATAAAGAGACGATGACAGGACGAGAAGGTTAGGTGACGTACTTGCAAAGAGTGACAAATTGTGTTCTCAAGGCGGATGACAAAGTTCTTCTTCTTCAAAAGCCAAGACGCGGCTGGTGGGTTGCGCCGGGAGGCAAGATGGAGAGCGGAGAATCAGTCAGGGATTCCGTCATCAGAGAATTCAGAGAAGAGACTGGTATCTATATCATAAATCCCCAGCTAAAAGGCGTTTTTACCTTTATTATTAAAGACGGTGACCACATTGTGTCTGAGTGGATGATGTTTACGTTTGTTGCTGATTCCTATACGGGAGAAAATGTGTCTGAATCAGAAGAAGGCATTTTACAGTGGCACAATGTGAAGGATATTCAAAACCTGCCTATGGCCCCGGGAGACGGCCATATCCTCGACTTTATGATGAAGGGACAAGGGCTGCTGCACGGCACATTTACGTATACACCGGAGTTTGAGCTGCTCAGTTATCGTTTAGATCCGCAGCACATCAAATAGAAAGACAAGTCAGGGGGGAGAAAGATGAGTGTTAGTGAATCACATGATATTCAGCTTGTCATTATAACCGGCATGTCGGGCGCGGGAAAAACCGTTGCGATTCAAAGCTTTGAGGATCTCGGCTATTTCTGCGTCGATAATCTGCCGCCTTCATTGCTTCCGAAATTTTTAGAGCTGATGAAGGAATCAAATTCGAAAATGAGCAAGGTCGCGCTTGTTATGGATTTGCGCGGCCGTGAATTTTTTGACCGGCTGATTGAGGCGCTGGATGAAATGGCGGAAAATCCGTGGATTACACCGCGAATTTTATTTTTAGACGCGAAGGATTCGATTCTCGTGACAAGATATAAAGAAACGAGACGTTCGCATCCGCTGGCAGTGACTGGTCTTCCGCTCGAAGGCATCGCGCTGGAACGTGAGCTGCTTGAGGAATTAAAAGGCCGCTCTCAAATGATTTATGATACATCAGACATGAAGCCGCGCGATCTGCGCGAGAAAATCGTAAAGCATTTTGCGACAAACCAAGGAGAGACATTTACGGTAAATGTCATGTCATTTGGTTTTAAATACGGTATTCCGATTGATGCCGATCTCGTCTTTGATGTCAGATTTTTGCCGAATCCATATTATATCGAAAGCATGAGGCCGCTGACCGGAAAAGATGAAGAGGTATCCTCTTACGTCATGAAATGGAATGAAACACAAAAGTTCAATGAAAAATTAATCGATTTACTCAGCTTCATGCTGCCGTCCTACAAAAGAGAAGGAAAGAGCCAGCTCGTCATTGCGATCGGCTGCACAGGGGGCCAGCACCGCTCTGTGACACTTGCCGAGTATTTAGCTGACTATTTCAAAAAGGATTACTATACTCATGTTACTCACCGGGACATTGAAAAGAGAAGCCGGAAATAAGATGGGACAAAAACCGAAAATCGCAATCTTTGGCGGCGGCACAGGCCTTTCTGTATTGCTTCGGGGCTTAAAGCATAAACCCGTTGATATTACGGCGATTGTCACAGTTGCTGATGACGGAGGTAGCTCGGGGCGGCTGCGGAACGAACTGCAAATCCCGCCACCAGGAGACATCAGAAATGTACTTGCCGCTTTATCCGATGTGGAGCCGCTAGTTGAAGATCTCTTTCAGCACCGTTTTAATAAAGGGAACGACTTAACGGGTCATTCACTCGGAAATTTAATTTTGGCAGCGATGACGAATATAACCGGTGATTTTTTTCACGCTGTCACAGAAATGAGCAAGGTGCTGAATGTAAGAGGAAAGGTGTTGCCGGCAGCCAATGCCAGTGTTGTTCTGCATGCCGAAATGGAGGACGGCCGCGTTGTCTCAGGCGAGTCCACTATTCCGGAGTACGGCCAGCGTATTAAGCGCGTTTTTCTGACGCCTGAAAACATTGATCCGCTGCCGGAAACGATAGAAGTAATCAGAGAAGCGGATCTGATTATTATCGGACCGGGAAGCCTTTATACCAGTATTCTTCCTAATTTGCTCGTCCCAAAAATTGGAGAAGAAGTGATCAAGGCGCCGGCGAAAAAAGTGTATATCTGCAACGTGATGACACAGCCCGGAGAAACGCTGCATTATACCGCTGCCGATCATGTGAAAGCGCTCAATCAGCATATGGGCTGCGGCTTTATCGATACCATACTGGTTAACAGTGAAGACATTCCTGACGAAATAAAACGTAAGTACGCAGTAGAATCGGCGCGTCCTGTTGATTTTGATATCGAAGAGCTGAAAGCGATGGGGCTTGAAGTTATCAGAGATCAAATCGTAACACATAAAAATGACGTAATTCGTCACGATACACATAAAGTGGCTTCTCTTCTTGTCGATTTACTGAAAGATTGAAGCCTTGAAATGAGGTGGCTATATGTCATTTGCATCGGAAACAAAAAAAGAATTAACGAACCTGGAAGTGAAGGACTGCTGCATTAAGGCAGAGCTGTCTGCACTTATCCGAATGAATGGATCTTTATCATTTGCTAACCGCCATCTCGTACTTGATGTTCAAACTGAAAATGCAGCGATTGCCCGCCGCATCTATACATTGCTGAAAAGACAATATGATGTGTCGGTTGAGCTGCTGGTCAGAAAGAAAATGCGGCTGAAAAAGAATAACGTCTATATTGTGCGTTTTTCAGAGAATGCAAAGTTCATCTTAGAGGATTTAAAAATACTCGGCGAGAATTTTGTGTTTGAGCGAAATATTTCAAAAGAGCTTGTCAAAAAGAGATGCTGCAAGCGTTCTTACATGAGAGGGGCATTTTTGGCGGGAGGTTCAGTCAATAATCCGGAAACCTCCTCGTATCATTTAGAAATTTTTTCTCTCTATAAAGAGCATAACGATTCATTATGCGACCTGTTAAATGAGTTTCATTTAAACAGCAAAACGCTCGAACGGAAAAAAGGCTATATCACTTACTTAAAAGAGGCAGAAAAGATTACTGAATTTCTGAACGTAATCGGCGCACATAATTCGCTGCTGCGTTTTGAGGATGTCAGAATCGTCAGAGACATGAGAAATTCGGTTAATCGCCTTGTTAATTGTGAAACAGCCAACTTAAACAAAACCATTGGGGCTTCGCTCAGACAGGTAGAAAATATTAAATACATCGATGAAAGAATCGGCTTGGAGGCGCTTCCTGAAAAACTTCGGGAAATCGCGCAGCTGCGGATTGATTACCAGGAAGTGACGCTGAAAGAGCTGGGAGAAATGGTAGCGAGCGGAAAAATCAGCAAATCAGGGATCAATCACAGGCTGAGAAAACTTGACGAAATCGCAGAACAGCTGCGGACAGGGCAAACCGTCACTTTAAAATAACCGTAAAGAAAAGGGGAGATCTTATGGTTCAGCAGAAAGTGGAAGTTCGATTAAAGACTGGACTGCAGGCGCGTCCTGCTGCTTTGTTTGTACAAGAAGCAAACCGGTTTACGTCAGATGTGTTTCTTGAGAAGGATGGGAAAAAAGTAAATGCGAAGAGCATCATGGGGCTGATGAGCCTTGCAGTAAGCACAGGCACAGAAGTCATATTGATTGCCGAGGGAGAAGATGAACAAGAGGCGCTGGAAAAGCTTTCGGCGTATGTTCAAGAGGAAGTTTAGGTGATGCAAAATGAATGATTTTCTGAAAGACTGTTTTAAGAAAATCGGCTGGAAGAAGGATCATGTCAGCTTCGACGATCTTCCCCTTTTTCTAAAAGCGATGGCGTACCGATACCCTTTTGAAAACCGGGCAGTTCTTGCAAAAGAGAATTATAAGGTAACCAAAGAGGAGCTTTGGCGCCGTCTGATCAAAGAGCAGCATGGGGGAGTATGCTACGACCTGAATGGTTTTCTTTACTATGTCTTACGCGATGCCGGTTTTCATGTGAAGCTCATTCGCGGAACAGTTTATGCAGGAAAGCAAGAAGAGTGGGCATTGGAAGGAACCCATGCTGCTGTATGGCTGTCGGCAGAAAAGGGAGATTACATCGTTGATATTGGTTTTGGCATCAACCTGGCGCTGGAGCCGATACCGCTTTCCGGAGAAACGGTACAATCTCCTGTGGGAGCATTCCGAATCAAGGAAAAAGCGACGGAAATGGGTACCCATCTTCTGTTGATGGACAAAGGAGAAGGCTGGCAAATCGGTTATGCCTTTACCCTTGAAGAGAGGGATCCCGGTGATTTAGATGACATGAAGGACCTGATTCATTCTCATGAAAAATCTCCTTTTAACAAATCACTGCTCGCCTCAAAGTTGACACCGAACGGGCGGATGGTCATGTCAGACCGCCATTTTACGATTCATGAAAACGGCGGAGAAGGCCAAAAAAGTGACATCGCCCCTTCAGAGTTTGAAGAGAAATTAAACACTTATTTTTTTGTAATGTGAAAAGCTTGCAGACATACTGCAAGCTTTTTCTTATGAACAAGTATTGATTACTACATCAAATGCATCTTCCGGGATATACAGTTTTCCTTTTTCATATTGATAAGGAATGTGATTCTCTTTAAAGCACTCTTTTTCGTATTCAGTCAGTGAATCTCCAATTTCTATGTATTCCCCGGTATAGTTCGGCTGGCATGCTGAAAGAGTTGACGTAATGGTTACAAGTAGCATGATTATCTTCATAATGACACCTACTTATTAAGGAATTTTTCCCTTTTTTCATTCTACCATAACGAATAGAAAAAGACCGATTTACTATCCCCCACATGCTATAATGAATTTTGGAATCTTCTAGAAAAATCAACGCGCTAGACATATAAGGGGGATAAACGTGTACCGGATCTTACTCGTGGAAGATGATGAACGGATTGCTTCATTGCTGGGCGGCCATCTTCAGAAATACGGATACCATATAAAAATAGCTGAAAAGCTGAATAACATAAAGGAAGAATTTGCGGAAATGAAACCGGATCTTGTGCTGCTCGATATTAATCTCCCTTTTTTTGACGGGTTTTATTGGTGCAGGCAAATCCGGACGGTTTCCAATGCTCCGATTATTTTTATCTCGGCGCGGACTGATGAACTGAATCAGGTGATGGCGATTGAGAACGGGGGCGATGACTATATCACAAAGCCGTTTCACTTAGAGGTCGTCATGGCCAAAATCAAAAGCGTGCTGCGCCGGACTTATGGTGAGTATTCTGCTTCTTTGTCTCAGGAATCAAGACTGGTGGAGCTTGGCGGTCTAACGATATATCCAGATCAATATGAAGCGGAGTGGAAGAACAGCCGCATCTCGTTTTCACAAAAAGAATTTCAGCTGCTTTCGATTTTCATAAGAGAGCATAAAAAAATTGTCTCGCGTGATGAATTGCTGGAGGCATTATGGGACGACGTCGATTTTGTTGATGATAATACATTAACGGTTAATGTAAACCGGCTGCGGAGAAAGCTGGAGAATGCCGGATTGAAAGACGCCATTGCAACCATCAGGGGGCAGGGCTATGTATTTGAAGTCAATCGGAAGGATGAACGGGAGTGTTAAAGACTTATATAATCGACCGATTAGCCATTATTCTTTTTTCGTTATTAAGCATAGGTGCCGCTATGTTTATTGCCTATTTAAGCATTATAGAGAGCGGTGCCGAGCCTTCTGCAGAAAATATGATGTACATATGGGTTCTGCCTGGTGTCCTTTTGGCGGCTGGTTTTACTGCCGATTACATCCGGCAAGTGTCCTTTCTGGCATTTTTGAAAAAACTGGCCGACCAGGCACCCGCTTCAAATGACATAGGGCGGTCGCTTGAAGCCCGCAAGCCAAGAACAAGAGAGCAAGCCCTTTGGACAAAAATGATTAACTCGCTTGGTGATCAATATGCCGGAAAGCTCTCACAATATATCAATAAACAAAAACAGCATTATACATTTACGAATCAATGGATTCACCATATGAAAACACCCGTATCCGTCATTTCCTTAATGATTCAAGAAGGAAAGAACGGGACCGCTTCTTCCTTTCAGACATTTTTAGAGGAGCTGGAAGATGAAAATGAACGGTTTCGCCATGGGCTGGACATGATGCTGCAAACAGCCCGGCTGGAGGAGTTCGCTTTTGATGTAAAACCAGAAACCTTTGATTTGACAGAGCTTGTCCGCTCATTGATCAATCAGGAAAAACGGCAGTTTATTAAACGGAGGCTTTTCCCGAAATTACATGTGCCGCCAAACGCCGTCCAGGTTTCCAGTGATCAAAAGTGGCTTTCCTTTGTTGTGGAGCAAATCCTTTTCAATGCCCTGAAATATTCAAAGCAAGGCGTTGGGGACCATATTACCATCCGGATTGAAACGCAAGGCCATGAAACGCGTTTATCAGTTGCAGATGACGGTATCGGCATCCCGGCGCAGGATCTTCCACGGATTTTTGATCCGTTTTTTACTGGTGAAAACGGGCGAAGCATGACGCAGGCGACAGGAATGGGCCTATATTTGGCGAAAGAGGTGTGCAGCCAGCTGGGCCATAGACTGTACGCGCAATCAAAAGAGGGAGCGGGCACCGTGATGACAATCGTCTTTTCAAGTGACACCCTGGCGAATGTGACAGCATTGTAAGGTTCGAAAGCGAGATTGAAAGAAAGTTCGATGGGAGGCTGCTGACTTCCTTTTTATAATAAAGAAAAAAGGAGGATCAGAGGCATGAACGTGCTGCAAACAACGAAGCTGTCAAAAACATATTATTCAAATAAAGGAACGATGTCATATCAGGCACTTAGCGATTTTGACCTCAGTGTAAATAAAGGAGAATTTGTCGGCATCATGGGGCCGTCAGGAAGCGGAAAAACCACGCTCCTGAATTTGCTGGCCACCATTGATAAGCCGACCCAGGGCGAGATGATGATCAACGGCATTCAGCCGAAAACGTTAAAGGATCAAGAGATGGCTCTGTTTCGCAGAAGAGAGCTGGGCTTTGTCTTCCAAGACTTTAATCTGCTTGATACGCTGACGATTCGGGAAAACATCCTGCTTCCGCTCGCGTTGGACAAGGTAAAGCTGAGTGAAATGGAAAACCGCTTAGATGAACTGGCAGATACATTGCAAATCAAACATATTCTGGACCACCGTACATACGAAGTGTCCGGAGGCCAGCAGCAGCGTGCGGCCTGTGCAAGAGCCATTATTCATAATCCGGCTCTGATATTGGCGGATGAACCGACAGGCAACCTTGATTCAAAATCTGCAAAACAGGTCATGAACACGCTGGCTCAGCTAAATGAAGAAAAGGAAGCAACGATACTATTGGTTACGCATGATGCCACAGCGGCAAGCTTCTGTAAACGGATCGTCTTTATTAAAGACGGAAGATTTTTTTCAGAGATCCGCAGGGGAACGAATCAGCAGGTGTTTTATCAAAGTATCCTAGATACCCTGAGTGTGTTGGGAGGCGATTTTCATGAATTTGAGAACCATCGCCCGTAAGAACATTATTGGGAATCTGCAAAGATATGTTGCTTACTTTTTAAGCTGTGTGTTTGCCGTCTCGGTCTTTTTCGTCTTCACATCTTTTATTTTTCACCCGGATGTGACGGAAGACAATGTGTATGGCGGAAGCCTTGTGAAAACGTGTTTGAGCGCGGCTCTTATCGTTATCATCGTGTTTTGTATATTCTTTATTTCTTATTCAAATTCAGCATTTTTACAAGCGAGAAAGAAAGAGTTTGGCTTGTTTACGCTGTTCGGGACATCAAAGCAGCAGCTCCGAAAGATGATTTATTATGAGCAGTCGCTGATTTCTCTTGCGGCGATTGCGGCCGGTATCGGCACGGGGCTGTTATTTTCAAAACTGTTTTTTATGGTCATGACATGGATGCTCAGTGTGAAGGTGCCGATCTCGTTTGCGATTGTACCGAAAGCATTTGTGCTGACGGCGGTCGGTTTTCTCATATTGTTTCAAGTCCTGCTTATTTTATCGCTGGGGCAGATTCGCAAGCTCGAAATCATAGATTTGATTAAATCAGCTCAAAAACCTAAAAATTTACCGGCCTATTCAAAATGGCTCACTGTGCTGTCTTTGCTTTGTCTGGCTGGCGGTTATTATCTGTCTGCCACAGCCAATGCGATCGACATGATGTTTCGTGTCTTTCCGATTTTGATTTTAGTGTTAATCGGCACGTATTTCTTTTTTACACAAAGCAGTGTCGCGTTTTTCCGCATGCTGTACAGAAAGAAACACAGCTTTTACAAAGGAACCAATATCATTGTGCGTTCCAACATGATATTCAGGCTGAAAGATCACGCACGCATGCTGTTTTTAACCTCTGTGATTACAGCAGTCATTTTAACCGCTACAGGTGTGATCTATATGTTTTATGCTGATTTAGAAAGGCAGGAGGAGCAAAGCATTCCTCAATCTGTTGCCTGGGTGGAAAAAGACGCTTCCCGCTTTCAGGTTATGAAGCCTGAGACGGCTGAGAATACATTGAAAAGAGCAGATGCTGAGATTAAATATAAAGTGAACGCCACAGGTATTCCTGTTACATTTCAATCAGACTTGCCGTATGGAAACAGGAAGGCGGAAACAGAGGCCTTGCTGATTTCAGAGAAAATCTATAATCAAGTCGCAAAGGAAAAAGGTTTTCCCGTTATTCATTTACAAAAAAATGAAGCGTTTATCAATGTTCCGTTTCAAATGATGGTGAAAGATACGTTCAGGGAAGGGGAAAAAGCAGCGTTTCATATGAAGTCAGGAAAATCACTTTCCTATGTCATGAAAAAGCAGCAAAACAAAGGGATATTGATGTCAGTCGGAGGAGTCAGCCGTTTATTGGTTGTCGGCGAAAAAAGCTTTGACAGCCTGACACAGGAGGTGCCGCTGAAGGATCAGACGAGAGTGGTAGGCTATGAGCTTGAGCATTGGCAGGAGACGGTGGACGTCTCTGAGAAGCTTGAAAACATGGTGCCGAAAGAACATACATCTGATTTTCAAACGCGTGCTCCGAGTTTTCAAGTTGTGAAGCAGGGAGTCGCACTAATGCTGTTTATCGGTCTGTTTGTCAGCGTGCTGTTTTTTATTGTTCAAGGAAGCATGCTGTATTTGCGGATGTTTACTGAAATAGAAGATACGAGAGTGCAAGTGTTAGCATTAAAGAGAATGGGGGTTACGGACAATGAGATTCACTCCATCCTTGGAAGACAAATTGGATTTTTGTTCTTCATCCCGTTTATCGCGGGCACGATTCACGCCGGTTTTGCGTATGTGGCGTTAAGCAACATGCTGAATGCTAACTTATTTCTTGAGGCCGTGATTGTCATCTTCATTTATTTTGTATTCCAGACTGTTTATTATATCGTCACACGTCATATTTATAAGCGTGCTGTACTCCAGCATATGTAATATGGAATCCGGTCTTCATCAGACCGGATTTTTTGATTTACTGAAATTCTCTTGTCAGATTTTTCGGTGTTTCCCCTTTGATAGCTGCGATCATGTTTTCAGCGGCCTGTTTACACATATTGAAGCGCACTTTCGCTGTTGCTGAGCCAATATGCGGCAGTAGGGTGACATTGTCGAGCTGCAAGAGCGGGTTGTCTTTTGCGACAGGTTCTTCTTCGTACACGTCTAAACCGGCACCGCGAATCCAGCCTTCTTGAAGAGCGCGGATGAGGGCTTTTTCATCAACCGTCTTTCCCCGGGAAATATTGACGAAAATTGCAGAATCCTTCATCAGTTTAAATTCACGTTCCCCGATCATGTGATACGTTTCGTCAGTCAGCGGAGTAATCAGCAGAACAAAATCTGATTGCTCCAGCAGTGTGTCAAGCTCAGCGTATTTGACGCCGATGCTTTCTTCAGTTTCTTGTTTGCGATGGCGGTTATGATAAAGCACGTCCATATCGAAACCGAATTTGGCGCGTCTGGCCGCTTGCTCGCCGATTCTGCCCATGCCGATAATGCCTAATGTTTGATGATGGACGTCAATGCCGAAAAGGTCTTCTTCTTCAACCGTACCCCATTTACCGGCCCGGACGAAACGGTCCAGTTCAGCAACACGTCTGGCCGATGATAGAATTAAAGAAAAGGCCAGATCGGCCACTGTGTCATCCAGTGTATAAGGCGTATGAGTGCCGACGACGCTTTTTTCTTTCATCGCTTCTATATCAAAATTATCGTAGCCGACGGATTGATTGCTGACGACCTTCAGCTTAGGAGCATGTTCAAGCAGCTCGCTGTTGATGGACGGCCCAGATGTTCCAGTAGTTAAAAGCCCTTCAGCATCTTTCATTTTTTCGAATAGCACCTCTTGCGGAAGTGTATCCTCCTGCCATATCTCATAGCGGCAATGCTCACTGATCATGTTTTCAATCTCTTCAGGAATCGGTTTGGTGATAAATACAAATGGTTTCAACAAGGCTCCCCCTTTATGGCTGTTGTCTATTTTATTATATCGGAAAGAAATAGAAGTTAGAAATATTGCTGCGTTTGTTGAAATTTCTGGTTCTTTTGAACTTAAAATGATCGAGATGACTGAAAAAACAGCAGCCTCTGCTTAAATAAGTTTTTTAATTATCTGAATTCGCCTATATTTTTTGTCAGACAAATCACCAAAATATCAGCAGAACCTGGATTATAGGATTCAATAAATATAAATTTTATTATCTTTGAAAGATATAAATTTTTACGTATTTATTTTACAGTCCAATTAGATCGTCTTTTGTTGAAAGCCTTTTCGCAGCCTGTTCCTATGCTATAATTCCTTACTGTAAGCTGGGTAAGAAGGCTTGCAATAACATAGGGATGGGAGATGAATAAAAATGGTTTCTTTAACATCAATTTTGGAACACAATCAGCAGTTTGTCAGAGAGAAGAAGTACGAACCCTACAAAACGACAAAATTTCCTTCAAAAAAGCTCGTTATTGTTACCTGTATGGATACAAGACTCACAGAACTTCTTCCGCAAGCAATGGGGCTTAAAAACGGCGACGCTAAGATTGTAAAAAACGCGGGAGCCATCGTTTCTCACCCATTTGGAAGTGTCATGCGCAGCATATTGGTCGCCATTTATGAATTGCAGGCTGAAGAGGTTTGCATAATCGGCCACCATGAATGCGGGATGTCAGGCCTGAATGCGGCCTCGATTCTTGAAAAAGCAAAGGAACGCGGGGTAGAAGCAAGCTGCCTGAGTTTGCTTGATAGCGCCGGATTAGATTTGAAAACCTGGCTGACCGGTTTTCACAGTGTGGAAGAAAGCGTTTCCCACAGTGTCAATCTGATCAAGAATCATCCGCTGCTGCCAAAAAAGCTGCCGGTTCACGGGCTTGTGATACACCCGGAGACAGGCAAACTTGACGTCGTGATTAACGGTTATGAAACTGAGTTCATAAAGACTAATTCATAAGGGAGGTTTTAACAAAATATGCGATTCTCTGGGAGATTCAAGGGATACAATTTGCAGAAATTTCAGAAAGACCTAATTGCAGGTATCGTAGTAGGAGTCGTGGCAATTCCTTTAGGGATGGCGTTTGCCATTGCCTCGGGAGTCGAGCCTGAATACGGGCTGTATACTGTTGTCGTGGCGGGGATCTGTATTTCTTTGTTCGGGGGATCTAAATATCAAATTGGCGGTCCGACTGGCGCGTTTGTCCCGATTTTATTCGGTATTGTGATGCAGTACGGGCTGGAAAATCTGCTGATAGCGGGATTTATGGCAGGCGTCATGCTGGTGCTGTTCGGATTGTTTAAGCTCGGCAAAATTATGAAGTATGTGCCGAAGCCAGTTATCGTCGGGTTTACGGCTGGAATCGCCGTGTTAATCTTCACTGAACAAATCGCTAATTTTCTCGGTTTGAAAAACGTAGAAAAACATGAGAACTTTCATCACAACATGTTTGAAATTGCACAGAAGCTCGGCACCTTTAACGGATATGCCATTTTGACAGCAGTCATCGGACTTGTCATTTTGCTTGTATCCGCCAAAGTGATGCCAAAAGTACCCGGAGCTTTATTGGCTCTTCTCATTTCTACGCTTGTTGCGGTTGTGTTTTTCCCTGACCGCATGGCAACGATTGGCTCAACCTATGGAGATATTCCTCGCCATTTGCCTGAATTTCAGTTTCCGGAGCTGACAATAGATAAAATGGTCATGCTGTTTCCGGCAGCGCTTGTCATCGCGCTTCTTGGCGGCCTCGAGTCAATATTATCCGCGATGGTTGCCGATAATATGAAAGGGTCAAAGCACGACAGCAACAAAGAGCTTGTCGGCCAGGGGATTGCGAATATGGCCGCGCCGCTGTTTGGCGGAATCCCGGCTACCGGAGCGATTGCGCGGACGGCAACCAATATTAAAAACGGAGCGGTTTCACCTGTCTCAGGTGTCGTTCACGGCGTCGTGGTTCTTCTTGTACTGCTTGTATTCGCGCCTTATGCTTCCCACGTTCCGCTTGCAAGTATGGCGCCGATATTGATGGTTGTCGCATGGAATATGAGTGAGCGGAAGGAAGTCGCAAACATGCTGAGATTGAAAAACGCCGATTCCTTCATTTTAGCCGCTACCTTTGTCCTGACGGTTCTGTTTGATTTAATCGTCGGTGTGGCGACCGGATTGCTGCTCGCATTTGTGTTCTTCATCAGAAGAATGAGTGAAGCGACCCGTATTCACAATCAGGAGTCTCATCCAGCTCTTGCGAAAGCGGCTAAGAGTGAGCAGGGGACAGATCCTTCCGTCAGCATGTACTCCATAGAAGGACCGCTGTTTTTCGGATCGATTGATTCGCTTGAATCGTCACTGTTAGAGCATGTACAGAAAAAGCCGAAGACCCTCATTTTACTCATGAATAAAGTGCATTACATGGATACATCTGCAGAAGCGGTGCTTGTGAACATCATGAACAGAATTAAGCGCCACAACGGAAAGCTGATGATCGTAGGGCTGCAGTCTCAGCCTAAAGAGCTCCTGCATAAAACAGGCCTCTTTCACAAAATAGGAAAGCAGCATTTCTTTGATCATCATGATGAAATCACAGGATGAAAAAACGGCCGACTGCGGCCGTTTTTTTTTTATGCATGCTCAAATCGCTTTGTCAGTTTTTCTTGGTGGGCTATCATCACGTCTTCTAAAGAAACGCCGTACATATCAGCAAGGATGGCGATATTTCCGATGACGTCTCCCATTTCTTCAATCAATTCTTGTTTTTGCTCAGCTCGTGTCGATTCTTTCTCATCCGGCCGGTCTCTGCCGATTTCGTACGCCCTGACAGCCCGTGCCAGCTCTCCGGCTTCCTCCATTAAAAACCCGACTCGAATAAACGGTCCGTATTCCGTCCAGCCCCTTTTTTCGTAAAACTCTTTCATCCATTTTTCAGCATCAGCCAGCTGCAACATCATCACTCCTGCATTCTTTATGTATTTCATATTGATATTATCACATGAAGGTGGGACAATATATAGTGTGTTTTTTGAATGTTAACACGATATATAGATGCGGAGATGACGAGATGAAAACAATTTGTGTATTTGCGGGCTCAAACCCGGGGGGAAATGAAGCGTATAAAAGAAAAGCGACAGAGCTTGGCGTGTATATGGCAGAGCAGGGAATCGGCCTGGTATACGGGGGCTCTCGTGTAGGATTGATGGGCGCGATTGCCGATGCGTTAATGGAAAACGGCGGCACTGCAATTGGAGTGATGCCAAGCGGCCTGTTCAGCGGAGAGGTTGTCCATCAAAACTTGACAGAGCTGATTGAAGTCAATGGCATGCACGAACGGAAGGCAAAAATGAGCGAACTGGCTGACGGCTATATCGCCATGCCGGGCGGTTTCGGTACATATGAAGAATTATTTGAAGTGCTTTGCTGGGCGCAGATCGGCATTCATCAAAAGCCGATCGGACTGTATAATGTCAACGGATATTTTGAACCGATGATGAAAATGGTCAAATACAGCATTCAAGAAGGATTTTCTAACGACTCTCATCTTAAACTGATTCATAGCTCTTCACGGCCCGATGAGTTAGTTGAGCAAATGAAGAACTACTCATATCCGATTTTAGAGAAAAAGTGGACAGAAATTTAAAAAAGAGCCCTCCGAAAGGAAGGCTCTTCTCGTTTTACTTTTGCTCTTCAGTGTTGCGAGTCAGAATTTTGTCAATCAGGCCGTATTCAAGCGCTTCTTCAGCAGACTTGAAGTTATCGCGGTCTGTGTCGCGTTCGATCACTTCAAGCGGCTGGCCAGTACGTTCAGCAAGCACTTTGTTTAATTTGTCGCGAAGCAAGAGAATACGTTTCGCGGCAATTTCAATTTCTGTCGCTTGACCTTGAGCTCCGCCAAGAGGCTGGTGAATCATAACTTCACTGTTCGGAAGTGCATAGCGTTTGCCTTTTTCTCCGGCAGCAAGCAAGAACGCGCCCATTGACGCAGCCATACCGATACAAATTGTAGATACCTTCGGCTTAATAAACTGCATGGTATCATAGATCGCCATACCGGCCGTGATAGAGCCGCCCGGGCTGTTGATGTAAATAGAAATATCTTTTTCAGGGTCTTCCGCTTCTAAGAATAAAAGCTGTGACACGATGGAGTTCGCAACGTTGTCATCAATCGCAGATCCAAGCATGATGATACGATCCTTTAATAAACGAGAA
>NZ_NSDH01000010.1:0-69759 GCF_002289525.1 Bacillus sp. 7705b
AGGTAAGTATGTAGTTACATGATACATTTTTGGTCAATAAAGGTCAAACAAAAAGCTGGCTTGACATGCAAACTCTTCTCTTTTTCCCATTTTCCCCAAAAATACAATGGTTCAAACCATCGTATGTGAGCTTCTGAAAGAAGATGATGTGTCTTCTTAAAAAAACAGCCCTTTAAAATAGAGGGTTGTTATTTCGGCTGAAATACCGTATAATGAGTTATGCTGACGTTATCATCACACAGTGAAAATATGTCAATATGCGCTCGTAGCTCAGTTGGATAGAGCGGTGGTTTCCGGTACCACGTCTGCCGGGGGTTCGAATCCCTCCGAGCGCGTCCAATAGAACAACAGGAAAGACAAGGGTTTGGCATTTTGCGGCTCTTGTCTTTTTTGTTTCCAGAAAACTTCTCGTGAGTACATAATTTTTCCTCCTGCTGGGCATCGTAGGTGATGAACAGTATTGAATTTGTTAAGGAGGAAGACAATGGGTATTTTAAGCGGAAACCCGCAGGAAGAACCGATGCATTACGGTGAGGTATTCAGTTTGTGGAGTTATGTGATGGCGGGAAATAAAATGATCGGCAATTACCAGATGTTATTGCATCATGTTGGTGATGGCGATTTAAAGAAGCTGCTTCGTGAGTCCATCGAGAAATGCCAAGATGAAATCAAACAGGTCAGCAATATCCTGAAAGAAAATGGCGTGGGGCTTCCGCCCGCTTCTCCTGAGCCGCCGGATGCAGATCTTAACGACATTCCGCCGGGCGCGCGGTTTCTCGATCCGGATGTGGCCGCATCTGCAGCGGCGCAAAATGCAGCCGGTCTTGTGACATGCAGCAAAATTATGGGGCAGTCGATTCGCGAAGACATCGCCATGATGTTTGGGCAATTTCATATGACCAAGGCGGCAACAGGGGCAAAATACTTAAGGCTGCTGAAAAACAAAGGCTGGCTCATCCCGCCGCCGCTTCATCTTCATAAACACCAGGATGATGAGTAAAAGATAAAAGGCATATACAGCTTTCTGTATATGCCTTTTATGATCTAAGACGTAAGACGCAGGCCGATGACGCCGGCAAGTATCAGGCAAAGAGAAATCAGCTGAGAAAGCTGAAACCGTTCCTTAAACCAAATCAGGCTGACTGCTGTTACGCCTATGCTGCCTATACCTGTCCAGACGGCATAAGCAACACCGGAAGGCAGGACTTGCATGGCCTGTGATAGACAGTAAAAAGATAAAGCAAATCCGGCAGTCATCACAATAATCGGCCATTTTTTCTTTGTGCCGTCTATATATTTCATGGCGATGGCAGCTATAATTTCTTCTATACCCGCAATGAATAATAAAAACCACGCCATTATTTTTCACCTCTCGGCTGAGTTTTATTTTCTTTTGTGAAAAGCTTCATTCCTAAAATACCGGCTAGCAGCAGCATCAAAAAGAAGATTTGCGCTGCTGAGAAGGATTCGCCTAAGAAGATCCCGGTCGTGTAGGTTCCGACCGTTCCAATTCCGACAAATACGGTATACGCCGCGGCCATAGGAATTTTTCGATAAGAGCGGATTAACAGTATAAAGCTTATCGCTATTAATAGAAAAACGATAATCCAATCAAAAAGCGAATCCGCATGTTTGAGGGAGGAGGCCCAAACCACTTCTAGAAGCCCTGCTATCAAAACAAGTACCCAATACAACAGTAACACCTCTTTTTGTGAATGAACGTCAGTCATTTTTAGGCATTAAAAAATGAGCGGTGTCACCCAGTCATTTTTTAAGCTTTACCTAAGCTCCGTTTTAAGAATGTGAAAATTTCTTTTTTAGATACTTCAAGGTTTTCATCTTGTTCAAACCCGATATAAAACCGTTCTGCTGTGTTCTCAACCAAATTGATGATGGTTCTTGCCGTCCACTTTGCATTGATGCCTTCGATCACATCTTGGCTGTCGATCGCCTTGTTGATGATGTTCTCAAGCCAAGAATAATAAGGCTGATAAATGGTCTCCCATTTTTCCATGGAATGGTCGATGGCAAGCCCCGAATAGCAGAGGACAATAATATCTTTATGGCGCTCTGTGATGTGAAACGTCTCATCAATTAAGGTTTGTAAGACGGTCCAAAAATCTTCCTCGCCATTCAGTCTTCCTTTGATTTGCTCTAGCGTATGAGTGAGAAGGTTTTCCGCAATGGCCGGAATCAGAGCATTTTTGGATGAAAAATATAAATAAAACGTTCCTTGGGCAGTGCCGGCTTTTTTTACGATCTCTGAGATGGAGGCTTTATCGAGTCCCTTTTCAGAAATGACTTCAATCGCCGCCTGCAGTATCTTTTCATATTTTCCTGATGTTTGTTTTGGCACGGGGAACACCTCCTGTAATGACTGACTATCATTCATTTTATCTCGAGTGATGGTGTTTGTAAAGCGAAAAAAGAAGCAAGAGAAACTCCTGCTTCTTATTTATCATAATCAATCGCGGCTTTCGGGAGCCCGGTATACTTTGCCCAATAGTAAATCGCAAGCGAGCCGATGGCAACCAATATGAGATCGACGGGATTGCTGATAATGCCTAAGCCATGCCCGAAAGAGCCGATATAGGAAAAAATCAGCATCATGACATAAAATCCGACGAGCCACCAGGCTGATTTCAGCTGCTGGGCCAGGCTGACGTCTTCTTTAGGCGCGTATTTGCTGAAGCAGAGATAGATCAAAAACATGACGAGCTGTGAGCCGAGAAGCCAGGAAACGGTTGTCCATCCTGACCAGTACACAATAAACGCCGTAAAAATAAATGAAAGCGGCCCGATGATGCTCATTCCTTTTAAATAAAACGGCCTGTTTAAGTCCTTCGCATTTACTCTCAGTGCGGCTGAACAAATTGGTGCAATCGCATAAGAAAGGATGAGAGCGACAGAACAGACATTGACGAGCGCGTTCCACGAAGGGAAGGGGAGCGTCCAGAAAATCGACATGGCAAATGAAAGCCAGAGTGAAGCACGGGGTGTTCCCGTTTCTTTATTGACCTTTGAAAATATGCCAAATAATGTGCCGTTCCGCGCCCAAGCGTAAACGAGGCGAGATGTCGTATTCATAAAAATATTCCCGTTTCCTCCCGGAGACAGAATGGCGTCTAAAATGACAAGCGTTGCAAGCCATCCTAAACCGAGCATGACCGCAATATCTTTAAACGGCAATGAAAATTCACGGCCGATTGCCGGCCAGCCGTTTTTCAGCGTTTCTGTCGGAATCGCACCGATAAAGGTGATTTGTAAAATCGTGTAAATAATGGTTGAAACGATAATACAGATAATTAAAGCGATCGGGATATTGCGTTTCGGATTTTGTACCTCACCGGCAACAGACACAATAGGGTGCAGCCCGAGATATGCAAACATGACACCCCCGGTCGAAATGGCGGCCTGTATGCCTGTAAAACCAAAAGGCGCAAACCCTTCAACTGACAAGTTTCCCGGCTGAAAATGAAAAAACAGCACAATAATGATCGTGACCGGTACGATATATTTAAAAATAGAAATAATGAAATTGGCTTTTGCAAAGGTTTTAACGCTCCAGTAATTCAGCAGGAAAAACAAGCAGAGCAAGGCAAACTGCAAAATCCAGCCTGCAATGGTCGGTGAGTCAGAGCCCTCTTTGGTCAGGCCAGGAAACCAATAGGCCACATATTGCCGGACGGCTGTGACTTCAATCGAAATCAGGCTTGTGTAAGCGACAATTGTGACAAATGAAATTAAATAGCCGACCAAATGGCCGTGTGAATAGACCGGATACCTGATGATGCCTCCAGTGCGGGGTAAAGCGGCTCCGAGTTCTGCGTACACCAGTCCGATTAACAGAATAATGGCTCCTCCGATAATCCAGGAAAAAGCGCCGGAGGGTCCTGCTTTTGAAGCGACATTACTGACAGCGAACAGCCATGCTGATCCAAAGATCGCTCCCATCCCGATCAGAATCAGATCAAACAGCGACATCGATTTTTGAAAATTTCCTTGTTTAGACATCCGCTTCCTCCTTAGAAACAAGCCTTATATTTCTTACAATGCCCAATATGAAACAGAGAATACCGTTCTGAATAAAAAACAGGCGCAGCCCGCGCTGCACCTGTTTTTATTCATGAATCGAATCAAAGTGTTTCACTGTTATATTTTTGAAGGAGGCTGTGCCGCCATCAGAAAAAAGGGTAATACCTTTATCTTCAGGCTTTGGGAAGACTTCATTTGAAAAAACGGTTTTCCCGTCGTCAACAAATACCTCTATCGTTGTTTTATCGACAAGTATTTTCAAATGCACCTTACGTTTGCTTACATCATAAGGAGCTTTGCTTTCGACATAGGTATTGCTTTTGTCAGGCTGATTTGTGGCTGCTCTATTGACATATGCATAGCCGTCTTCAGCGAATATGCCGACATCAATATGGCGTTTTTGATCTTCTGACTCTCTCAGTCTGACGCCAGCATTCTTCAGCTCTGACCAAGAAAGATCCGTATCAAGCTGGTACGTATCACCTGTTATCGACAGAGTTTTTGATCCGTTCACATCCCGATCCTCTATTTCGTCAGTTGAAACAGTAAGCTGCTCCAAAGCTTCAATCGGCTGTGAGACGAGGCTGTATGTTCCGTCCTGCTCCTGCAGCCGGAGTTCGCGTATGACAGAATCTGTGCCGTTAAAGCCGTTCTTCATTGTCGGGGTGTTGTTGGCATAATCCCAATTGTTCATCCAGGCAAGCGCATACCGCTTTTCTAATGGATCTGTGCTTTTGCTGTCTTCGAACGTCACACCGCCGTACCAGTCGAAGCCATAGTCAAGCCATTGGGCTTCAGTCTGATCCGCTGTAAATTCTTTTCCGTCGAAGCTACCGGTCCAGTAGGCGTACGTATTTGGTTTGCCCCACGGTTTACCGTTCGCGCTCGCACCGAGAACCCATTTATTCGTTCCGTCGCTTGCCCGCATCATGTAGAGGTCAGGACATTCGACCATTCCCGCCTGCTCTGGGAAGAATCCGCTTGTGTAATGCCAGTCCTTAAGATTATCGGATTCATAAAAGCCGATTTTTGATCCTTCAGCCATGACCATGACCCATTTGTTATCCTGGTCATCCCATATCACTTTCGGATCTCTAAAATCGTCTGTGCCCGGATTAGGCATAACGGGGTTGCCACTGTAGAATTTGAATGATTTTCCTTTGTCTGTGCTGTACCACAAATATTGTTCCTGTTTTTTGTCTTTGGCTGAGGGCTGTGTCACAATCGCGACAAGCGCATTTTTCCCGAAGCCGGCTGTGTTCTCTTTATCCACCACGACGGAACCGGTCCAAATATCACCGTCCGGGTTTGTATATTTCGGAATCGCCACGCCTTCATCTGTCCAGTGCACCAAATCGTCTGATACGGCATGGCGCCATTCTGTACCGTTGCCTTTTGGATAATCCCGGTTATATAGATAGAAATAATGATACTTGCCATCAAAATAGATCGGTTTTTGAGGATCATTTTTCCATTTATCCGGCGTCGTAAAATGATATGCCGCCCGGTAGTCCGGCTTCTGTGTTGATTTTGTTTTTTGGTCATGTCCTTCTTTTGGAAATAAGTCGATAAACAGCAATATTCCTAAAAAGCTCAGGAATACGGTTAGCCATTTGCCTGCTTTTTTATAGTTCATATGGGATTCACCTTTATGATGTTGATAAGAAATAAAAGAAAATGCCAATAGGATATCGGCATTTTCTTTTGCGTTTTTATTTGTTAACTGTTAATTGTCCTTGTTCAAGGATGCTGTTTTTCACAACAGATGTTTTTTTGCCTTTGATGTTCAGTAAGAAGCTTGGCGCAAACGTTGCCTGTTTGTCTGCATAGAAGCCTCTGTTAGTCATGTAGCTTGTAATAACGACATTGTTTCCTTCAGCTTGCGGTACGGCAAAGTGTGAGTAAGTAAAGGTCACATCGTTAGGATCAAGATCCATTTTCAGCACAAGGCCGGTTTTGTTCAGCGGCTTGTACGGGCCTGTTAAGGAGTTAGAGACATAACCCAGCATGTAAATATCGTTAGATGTAATGCCGTCGATTGTCATTTTTGATCCTCTAGAGTCAGTGAACAGATACCATTTGCCGTTCATTTTGAAGACATTCGCACGTTCGATTTCGTCAGTTACTGTGTTAGATGTGATCAGCGGCTTCATGACTTTCTTCAGTGTGTAGTCATCGTTAAGCTCAATCATGCCAAGTGCGCCGTTAGCTAATTCTGCAGTGCGTTTTTTATCACTTTGCAGAAGTTTTTGACTTTCTTGACGGAAGAATGATGAGCTTTTGCCGTAATAAGCTTTGTTAAATAAAGATTCTTCGCCTTGGTAGCCGTCTTCAGTTCCTGTGTTCGCTTCAAATACCAGGTATTTGCGGCCGTGATCTTCCACGTAGTGAGGGTCTCTCAGCGTATGGTTATCGCCTGAACTATAGTTGCCCTCATCAATGAACTGCTGAACATTTTGATATGTTTTGCCGTCGCCGTCAAAGATGGACTTGTGATCTTCTACACCGTTAATCGTAAGAGAGCTGTCTGAAGTTGACACGTTAACCTGTGCAGTTGTCAGTGTTTGTTTGCCGTAATGTTTACCGGAAAAGTCAGTGTAGAATAAACGGATTTTGCCGTCAGATGTAAATGTAGCTGATCCTGACCATTCTTGTGTCTGATCTTTTAAGATGGGATCATTTGCATCAAACTTGTCACTGTCTTTAAAGACACGGCCTGCGTTCTTCCAGCTGTCAATGGAAGTCTCGCCAACTTTTTGATAGAACATGTAAATCGATGTGTCATCCGCGTTTTTAGGGTCTCCGGCTAATGCAAAGACAACATGGTAGCCATGATAGTTTGCGACTGTGCCGTCCGCGTTTTGCAATGGCCAGCTGTCCCACACGTCCAAACCTTTTGCGGAAGAGATGTTTTTAATTTTCGATTGGTCAAATTCAGGCACCTGATATTTTTCATTCTTTTGCTGTTCAGGGATTTGCAGCATGTCGTGGCGGGTAATATGGGAAATGCCGTATGTTTCTTTATACGGTTTGTGATCTGCTTCTTTCGCAAACGCTTGAGTCGCGCCTCCTGCCAGCAGTGCGGTTGTAAAGGTTAATACTGTTGCCTGTTTGGCAAACTTTTTGATGTTCATCGTTCATGTCTCCTTTTTTATGTACTGTGTTAGCGGTCTGCTTTCTTCCAGCCCTCCTGTTGATAATGGCAAGTCGGTTACGTGCAATAAAAAAGACCTAAAATATGTAAAGGGGTGACGTCAAAGAATACACTTTGCCCTTAACACATTTTAGGTCTTGCCTGCTTTATCAGTAACAAACCTGCGTAATTTACTTTTCGACATTATTCTATTAGACACTGATTCTTATTTCAACGGGTCTATTTTCCTCTTTTGTTTGATAGAAAATGAAGAAAAAGAATTTAATAGTACAGGTCTTATGGACTAATGTGGCTGTTTATTTCTTTACATCTTCTACAGGTTATAAAAAGCTTTCGCATGGGCATAAAGTTCCTTTTTATCAGGCCTATCCGACAACACAAAAGTGATAAAGAAATGTAAATTTATAAATCATTCACAATATGTGACAGTATAAATAAAGCCATTTTAGCTTCATAAGGGAAGGAATGATAATAAAAAAGATTTTAAACGGAGGTCCTATTTCTTCTAGCATATAAGTATTGACTTATATAATTGGTGAATTATACAATGAACGCGGAAGGGAGCTGATGCTTTCATGAAGCATGCCTTGACATCTGCTGAAATCAGTCACTGCCTGAAGCTTCTTCATGATCAAACCAGGCTTTTGATCATGAAGCTGCTGGAGGAAAAAACATACTGTGTCTGCCAGTTTGTCGATATGTTTGACATGAGCCAGCCAGCTATCAGCCAGCATTTACGGAAGCTGAAACAGGCCGGATTTGTGAAAGAAGAGAAAAAGGGACAATGGCGGTTTTATTCAATTAATTCAGCTTGTCCTGAATATGGATTGATTCAATCGATTCTCGGTCACATCAGCTCAGATGATGACATGTTGCAGTCTATTCAGAAAAAAGAAACTCAAGTTTCTTGTAAGTAGGAGGTTCTCGTTTGAGTTCAGCAGTTTTAGCAGCAAGTATCTTTATCCTTACACTTATTTTTGTTATTTGGCAGCCGAAAAATCTGTCTATTGGCTGGTCAGCCTGCGGGGGAGCGGTTTTGGCTTTGCTTGCGGGGGTTGTGAGCGTAAAGGATGTGGCGGACGTTACCGGCATTGTATGGAATGCGACTCTGGCGTTTGTGGCGATCATTCTCATCTCGCTCATTTTAGACCACATTGGCTTTTTCGAATGGGCTGCTTTGCATATGGCGAAGGCGGCCAAAGGCAGCGGCCTTCGTATGTTTATTTATATTTCCGTTTTAGGCGCCGTCGTGGCGGCGTTTTTTGCCAATGACGGTGCGGCGCTTATTTTAACGCCGATTGTGCTTGCGATGATGCGGGCTTTGCGTTTTGAAGAAAAGCTGGTGTTCCCATTTATTATCGCGAGCGGATTTATCGCTGATACAACATCGCTTCCGCTTGTGGTCAGCAATTTGGTGAATATCGTGTCGGCCGATTTCTTTCACGTCGGGTTCATTGAATATGCGGCACGGATGATTGTCCCGAATCTCTTTTCGCTTGCGGCAAGTATACTCGTCTTATACTTATTTTTCAGAAAAGGGATTCCGAAACATTATGATCTCAGTCAGGTGAAGAAACCGGCTGACGCCATTAAAGATATAAACATGTTTCGTATGTCATGGCTTGTGCTGGCCATGTTATTAATCGGTTATTTTGTAAGCGAAATATGGTCCATCCCCGTATCCTTTATCGCCGGTGCGGTGGCTGTTTTCTTTCTTATTATGGCGAAGAACAGCCCGGCCGTTCATACGAAGCAGGTGGTCAAAGGAGCACCGTGGGCGATTGTGTTTTTTTCCATTGGGATGTATGTCGTCGTGTACGGGTTAAGAAACGCCGGCTTAACAGACCTTCTGTCCAGCCTTATACAGGCAGCCGCAGACCAGGGGCTGTTGGCGGGAACCATGGGAATGGGCTTTATCGCGGCTATTTTATCATCGGTAATGAATAACATGCCGACCGTCATGATTGATGCTATTGCGATAGCTGGTACGGATACACATGGAATGATGAAAGAAGCCTTAATTTATGCAAATGTCATCGGTTCTGATCTGGGGCCAAAAATCACGCCGATTGGGTCGCTGGCGACGCTGTTATGGCTTCATGTTCTCGCGCAAAAAGGAGTGAAAATCTCTTGGGGGACATACGTGAAAACAGGGGTGATTCTGACTGTTCCGACCCTGCTGATGACTCTTTTCGGCCTGTATATCTGGTTATTGATCATTCACTAAAACATCTGGGAGATGAACAAACATGTCTAAAAAAACCATCTTCTTTTTATGCACAGGCAACTCCTGCCGCAGCCAAATGGCTGAAGGCTGGGCGAAACAATATCTGGAAGATGAATGGAATGTATACAGCGCGGGAATCGAAGCGCACGGGCTCAATCCGAATGCTGTAAAAGCGATGAAGGAAGCGGGGATTGACATCTCCGGCCAAACATCAGATATCATCGATCCGGCTATTTTAAACAGTGCTGATCTTGTCGTGACGCTTTGCGGGGACGCGGCTGATAAATGCCCGATGACGCCGCCTCACGTCAAGCGCGAGCACTGGGGCTTTGATGACCCTGCAAAAGCGGAAGGGTCGGAAGCGGAAAAATGGGTGTTCTTTCAGCGAGTTCGTGACGAAATCGGCGAGCGGCTCAAGCGCTTTGCGGAAACAGGTAAATAAGCTGGAAAAGCCGGGAGGATGGTCTCCCGGCTTTTTTGTGGCTCTCATCGCGGTGATGATGATGGCTGTACCCCAGGTAGGGGATACCAAACGATATTGCCATTGGTAATTCTCGTAATCGCAATTTAAAATGTGGATTGATCTTCTATCTTTTTTATGGTCTTGTAATAGAAGCGGTAATCCGTTTCGGAACTAGAAGCTTTCATTTTTGTTTTGAGTTTAGTCGGGCAGATACCGTTTCAAAGCTTGTAAGGATCAATATAATAATGTATTGCGAAAGCAAACAAATGATAGAAGCGAAAGAAAACGTATAAGGAGGAATAAGTCAATGCCGCCCAGGCCAACTAAATGGATTAAGAGAAACGATCGACCGGAACCTCTTTTATCACCAAGTGTCATGCAAGGCAGAAATGGAAATACCCCATCCACTCAACAAAACCAGCTCTTCGCACCAATTACATCAGATACGAACCAGCCTATTTCTGCTTTCAGAGCCACCAGCAATGCGAATCTGTCAGTGGCTGCAAATGCAGCTAGCGGAGTTCGATTTCAAAATGTACAATTTGATTTGGCGAATGAATATAACCCCAACACATCTACATTTTCACCGAGAACAGCAGGCGTATATTCTTTAAATGCATCAGTTGAGTTTCAAACGAATGCGATTGTTGACTTCAACTTAGAAGTCGTATTTCTCGTGAATCAAGATGTGATAGGCGGAAATAGCCAATTTCAAGCAGGAAATCTTCCGGCAGTCGTAGCCATTACGGAAATTCTTCAGTTAAACGCCGGAGATACGGTGACAGTTGCAATGAGAAGTACTGCCGCCGGATTCATTCAAGCGACTCCGAGAACCCGTTTTGCAGCCGCCAGAGTTCCTTCTCCGACTGCGTAAAAAAGAGATTTTGATTCAATGTAAATCTAAAGTTGATTTTTCCTGTTAGAGGATTGATCAGCTTTTTTTATATTTTCAAAATAATTGAAACATTAATAGCTCAGTATCGTATGAAAAAGGGGAGGTGGAGCAATGAAGCAGAAGAAAAGGAAGGAACTTAAGACTTTATTTGAAACATTAGGTGAAAGAAAACATTTCAACGGGGCGGTTTTAGCCGCAGAGGATGGCGACATATTATATCATCACGCTTTCGGTTATGCTGATTTGCCGGGAAAACGGCTTTTGCAAGAGAATTCTTTGTTTGAGCTGGCATCACTATCAAAGCCTTTTACAGCAATGGCAGTTGTTCTATTGGAGGAGAAAGGGATGCTTGGTTATGAGGATATGGTGGAGCGCTGGATTCCCGGATTTCCTTATGAGGGCGTTACGATTCGGCACTTATTGAACCATACATCCGGGCTTCCCGATTATACGGAGTGGTTTCTTGCCAATTGGAATAAAAGCGAGATTGCAGTGAATCAGGATGTTGTGGATATGCTGATGAATGAGCAGCCGCCTTGCTATTTTGCTCCGAATGAAGGCTGGCTGTACAGCAATACGGGGTATGTGCTGCTGGCAGTTTTGATTGAGAAGGCATCCGGCATAAGCTATGCGGATTATTTGAAACAGCATATTTTCACCCCGGTCGGTATGGCGAATACGAGAGTATATAACAGGAGGCTGCGTCCTGAGCAGATCGATGACTATGCGTATGGATATGTGTATGATGTGCATTCCGGACAGTACGTTCTTCCTGATGATCTGGAGGAAACCAGCTATGTTGTGTATCTGGATGGAATACAGGGAGACGGTACAGTGAATTCTGTCACAAGCGATTTATTTCGGTTTGATCAGGCTTTATATCAGGACAAATTGATCAGCGAGGTTTCTAAGGAAGCCGCGTTTTCTCCTGTACAACTGAACAATGGGGAAACGGTTGACTACGGATTTGGCTGGGTGCTGCAAAACAGTCCTGAAAAAGGACGAATTGTCAGCCATAGCGGAGGCTGGCCCGGCTATTCGACGATGATGATCCGATATATAGACCATCGTAAAACGCTGATCTATTTGAGTAATATGGAACAGGATGCCGAATATGAACAAGCGATTCTGAAGGCGGCGGAGAATATTTTATTTGACCAGCCATATGAAATCCCGGAACGTCCTGCTGATAAAAAGAAAAAAGACATTGATACAGCGATTTACAGCCGCTATGTTGGCAGCTACTCCATTCATGATGGGACAGCTGCGACGGTGACAGCCGAGAACGAGCGGCTTTATCTGCAAATTACCGGACAGATGAGGTTTGAATTATTTCCTTCCTCGGAAACCCGTTTCTTTATCCAATCATTGCCTGTTGAAGTTGAATTTATGTTAGGGGATGGTGCTGCGAAGAGCTTTATCATTTATCAGGACGGAACAGAGGAAGAAGCGGTCCGGACGGATAGAAAGGAATGAATTTGATGATTGGCATATTAGCTGGAATGGGGCCAAAATCGACCTCTCCGTTTTTAGATAAGGTCATTGATTACTGTCAGAAGCTGTATGGCGCTTCACATGATATCGACTACCCGCAGATGATGATTTATTCCTGTCCGACACCCTTTTATGTCGATCGTCCAATCGATCATGATGAAATGAAAAAAGCGATTATTGATGGAGCCGTCAAGCTGGAGAAGACCGGTGCGGACTTTATTTCTCTTCCTTGTAATACGGCGCATGCCTATTTTGAAGACATCCAGCAGGCATTGTCGATTCCTTTGTTACATATCATTGAGGAAACGATGAAGGAGCTTCCGGATTCAGCACAAAAAGTGGCTGTTTTAGGAACAGATTCAACCATACAATCCTGTATTTATCAAAAAGGGTTGAAGGCGGGCGGACATGAGTTTATTCATGAGACACATTGGCAGCGGGAAGTCAATCAGCTCATCGCCGCGATCAAACAGCCGAATCATGTTCACAAAACTCAGGACATATGGCGGGAGCTATATTTGGAAATCAGTAAAAGAGCGGATCTCATCATTTCGGCTTGCACAGATTTGAACACGGTGTTAGATCATTTTCACGGTGATATCCCGATTATCGATTCCTCTGATTGTCTCGCAAAAAGCACGGTCAGCACGTATCTTACCTATCAAAACGAACCAATCAACAAGGGCTGTATGTAATCGGCTCTTGTTTTTTTGTGTTCTTATCGTTTGACAGCCTCATGTAATGTTGTTAAAGTAAACATGTAAATAGTTACATGATCTCTTCTGAAGATCAGGTGGTGCTTATGAAGAAGCCAGTTTTAAAGAAATCCTCTCTCTAGACATGAAGGTTGATCCTCCGATCACCGTGGGTGAGACAGGCTTAGGGCTGAGACGTTGGATTCCGATTCGATCGGGAACAATAACCGGGGAAGTGGAAGGACGTATTTTGCCGGGCGGAGCTGATTCGCAAATCATTCGCGCTGACGGCAGAACAGATTTATCTGCCAGATATGTCATAGAAACAGCCGATCATGAACTGATTTACATTAAAAACAATGGAATACGGCAAGTCAGCGAGCCGTTCCGAACACAAGCAGCTGCCGGTGAAATGATTGACACCGAGCATGTTTATTTCCGCACGGTGCCGACTTTTGAGACAGGCAGTGAAACCTATCGATGGCTGCATGACCGCTTGTTTATAGGTTCCGCAGAAAGAACCCCTGATTACGTTCGATTAGACATTTATGAAGTAGAGTAAAAGACTAAGGAGAGTGTGAAATATGGAAAACTTTATCGGAAGCCACATGATTTATACTTATGAAAACGGTTGGGAATACGAGATTTATATTAAAAATGACCATACAATTGATTATAGAATTCATAGCGGAATGGTTGCCGGACGCTGGGTTCGGGATCAGGAAGTGAACATTGTCAAACTGACAGAGGGCGTATATAAAGTGTCTTGGACAGAGCCGACAGGTACAGATGTTTCATTAAACTTTATGCCGAATGAAAAACGCATGCACGGCATTATTTTCTTCCCGAAATGGGTGCATGAACATCCTGAAATCACGGTCTGCTACCAAAATGACCACATTGACCTGATGAAGGAATCACGCGAGAAATACGAAACCTATCCCAAATACGTAGTGCCCGAATTTGCTGACATTACATTTCTGAAAAATGAGGGAGCCGATAATGAGGAAGTCATTTCTAAGGCGCCTTATGAAGGAATGACAGACGATATTCGCGCAGGGAAATTGTAAGAAAACAAAAACCCGGTAAAGAGAGAATTACTTCTCTTTACCGGGTTTTCTTTTTGCTGAGTATGTGGGCACCATCACAATTCCCGCGAAAAAAAGTAGAATCCCAATCCAGCGGATGGGCTGGTAATAGGCGGTGTCTTGTAAATAAACGACTGCTGATAAAATGAAGATACATGCTGCCACAACGATGACGGCACCCATCCAGCCTGTTTTTCCCATGTGATTCTCCTTATGAGTGTAATAGTTTTTTCCGCTTCTCACCATCAGGATCGTGCTCAATAGAAAGTTTGGAATTCAAAATCAAGGTTTCTCGTTTGTCTTCAGTATAAGCCGGCCATTGTACCTCTTTGCAGCTTGGATTTCCTGTTTTTGCGAAGGCAAGCCATGCTGATTGTATCGTGTGTGAGAGCTGCTTGCCCTCATCCGTAATGTCTGCTTGTACCATTCGTTTCAGTCCGCTTAAATTGCCGAACACAAACGGCAGTTCCAGTGCGTGAAACGCTTTATTGTACGGCGGTTTGTCCGGGTGCCAGTCGAATCGGTACATCCAGACAGGTGCGTAACGGGACTGGGCGGAGGCGCAGGCGACGGCCGGGCGCCAAAACAGCAAATCGGTCATGATATGAATTTGGCTTTCGAGAGAGCGCGGATACAGATCGGCCGCTTTCTTTGCCAGCGGCTGACCCAATAGATACTCAAGCGCTTCATCAATCGTTTCCTGAGAGTGAACTTCTGAATCCGGAGTGAAAAATAAATATCCTTCATCACGATTTGTTCCGACTAACAGCGGAATGCCGTCAGCAGCCCCTTCAGCGATGGCTTTCTCCGGCTCAGCAGGCAGTGTTTTCGGATCAAGTGCAGGCTGGAAGAACAGCTGAAAGATATTTTCATTTTCGGTTTTTCGCAGCTGGTCGGCGGCTTTAAGCAAATCTTCCGCAGACACAGTATGCAGCCTGTCCAATTGGTAACGGTCAATTCCAAGGATTCGTAAAAAAGCATGCGCGGTGCTTGCCGCTTTTTCTTCTGTCATGGTTCGGGAAGAGCCGCTTTCCAAGATTGCTTTCTGGAACAGGCCTTTTGCAGCAGGCATGGCAAGCAGTGCGGCAATGCTCATACCGCCTGCTGATTCTCCAAACACCGTTACATTTTCCGGATCGCCGCCAAACGCAGAGATATTGTCTTTGACCCATTTCAGAGCCGCGGTTTGGTCAAGCAGTCCAAGGTTGTCGGAATACGCTTCATCAATTGAAGACAAATGCAAAAAGCCGAATGGCCCCAGCCGATAGTTCAGTGTGACGACAATGACATCCCCCTGAGCCGCCAGGTTTGATCCGTCGTATAAAGGCTCACTGCCCGCGCCGAGATAAAATGTGCCGCCATGAATCCACACCATGACAGGACGATTTTTGCCCGGAGTGTCAGGTGCAAATACATTTACATACAGGCAATCCTCAGACTGGCGGGGGAGTTCAGGGTATGAATATGAAAGTAAATCAGGCGGCTGCGGGCAAACCGGGCCGTATGCAGTTGCGTCCAGTACGCCTTCCCAGGCCGCCGGCGGATCAGGTGCTTTAAAGCGCAATTGTCCGACGGGCGGCTTTGCGTAGGGGATGCCTTTCCATGTTTGGACACCGTTTTTTGAAATGCCTTTCACTGTGCCGTATTGCGTTTTGACCACTGATTCAGACATAGCGTTCTCTCCCTTTTTCCCCCATTATAGCCATATTTGACCTTACGATGCGAACCTCAGCCCTTCTACGATATTCATTTTCCCATCGTTTTTAAAAAGGTTTTGACTTCTTGAACTGTCAGGCCGATTTCTCTCGCTTCCGCCATCAGCGCTTTCCACTCTTCTATATTCGATTCTGTCAGCTTTCGGTTTCGGTAGGAGGCGGTTTCAGGCTCCTCTTTCTTCAGCTTGTTCGTAAAAATGAACAATTCTTCCTTTTCCATTCCAGCTTGAACAGCTTGCACAAGATGCACACGCCATTCATCTTCTCCGCCGCTGATTTTTTGATACATCATCGTTTCAGCGTCGAATAATTCTGTTAATTCGACATCCAGGGTTGCTGATACTTTTTTCAAAAATTGAACGGACGGATTCGTATGAACGCCTCTTTCAATCTTGCTTAAATAGGATTTTGAAACGCCTGACTCGATAGCCAGCTGATTAATAGAATAGCCTTTTCTTTTGCGGTACAAACGGATAATTCTTCCAATCATAATATGAAATTCTCCTCTATTCCTGTCGTTATTTCGTTCATTATAAGGAATTATTCGTTCTTTATAAAATTTAAAATAATAAGGGAAGTGCAGTAAATAAGAGGAAAATCATGATATTGTTCTCTAAAGAGAACTTATTGGCTTATTTTGCAATTTTTAAATAATAAAGTTTTCTTTTATAATCCAATCATTAACAGAAAGGGGCTTGGGAAGCCAGCCGTGAGAAGGCTGAAGGCTATGAATATATGAATGAGAATATGAGTTTTAAAGAATTATACGCGATTGTCAGACATAGATTCGTGCTGATTCTGCTCATCACAATAGGCGTCACCTTTATTACAGGTTTTGTCCAATTTAAGGTCATTTCACCGACTTATCAGGCGTCGACTCAAGTGCTGATTCATGAATCAGACGGTGAAGAAAACTCGAATCTCAGTGACATCCAGCGAAATCTTCAGTACAGCAGCACGTTCCAATCCATTATAAAAAGCACGGCCTTGATGGAAGAGGTCAAGGCGGAATTGCATCTTTCTGAATCGGCTTCCTCGCTGAAAGGAAAAGTGATGACAAGCAGTGAAAATGAATCAGAAATTATCACCGTTGCTGTTCAGGATCACAACTCGGAGCGAGCGGCTAAGATTGCGAACACGTTAGTCAGCAAGTTTGAAAAAGAAGTAGATGAAAGAATGAATGTCCAAGGCGTACATATTCTATCAGAGGCGAAGGCTTCTGAAAGCTCGATGATCAAGCCGTCCCGAATGAGAAATATGGTCATGGCTTTTGGGGCGGCCGTGATGGGCGGCATTACACTGGCATTTTTTCTGCATTTTCTCGATGATACGTGCAAAAGCGCACGGCAGCTCAGCGAGAAAACCGGATTGCCCTGCTTAGGCTCCGTCCCTGATGTCAAAAAGAAACGGAATCGCAGGGTTGGATAAAACATTTCGAGGAGTGAAGTGAGTGGTCTTTAGAAAAAAGAAAGCAAGGCGAGGTTTGGCTCAAATATCCGTTTTACATCATAAATCAATTGTTGCGGAACAATATCGCACCATTCGGACAAACATTGAGTTTTCATCCGTACAGACCAACTTGCGGTCCATTCTCGTCACCTCCTCTGTGCCTGGTGAAGGAAAATCGTTCAGTGCAGCGAATCTTGCGGCAGTCTTTGCGCAGCAGCAGGAAAAGAAAGTGCTGCTGGTGGACGCCGATTTAAGAAAACCGACAATTAACCAGACGTTTCAGGTTGAAAATCTGACCGGGCTGACAAATGTGCTGGTCGGCAATGCTTCTCTAAATGAAACGGTGCAAAAGACCCCGATCGATAACTTATATGTGCTGACAAGCGGACCGACGCCGCCGAATCCGGCAGAACTGTTATCCTCGAAGGCAATGGGAGATTTGATATCAGATATCTATGACCAATTCAGTCTGGTGATCTTTGATTCTCCTCCGCTTTTAGCTGTCGCGGACGCTCAAATTTTAGCGAACCAGACAGATGGAAGCGTGCTCGTTGTCTTAAGCGGAAAAACAAAAACCGATACCGTCCTGAAAGCGAAGGACGCACTGGAGCAATCCAATGCAAAGCTTTTAGGCGCTCTCTTAAATAAAAAGAAAATGAAAAAATCTGAACACTATTCCTATTAATTTTTGCTTTTAGGTGATGTCTCCTTACCTGTATCAATGGAGACACTCGGCTCCGCTGTGGGCAAGCTTGAACAGGCTGCCTTAGATGCTGGTCGTCGCTGGCGGGGCGTGAGGACGGGTTAAATGCCCACTTATTTGATATACATAGGAAATGTTATCGGTTTAGCTGCTGTCGTTTTTTAGATGACGAAAACCGCCGCAGCTAAACCGATAAAAGTATTAGGGGGGAAAAGGTTGAGTTACCGGAGAAGACTGTCAATGATTATCGCGCTGGATACTTATCTCGTTTTGAATTCAGTTATTGCAGGATATCAATTTTTAAAAGATTCTTATCAATTTTATGACTCCGGAGCATTATTGCTTACCGCTGTCAGCTTGCTCTTCAGCTATCATGTATGTGCTATCCTGTTCCGTCAGTATAAACAGGTCTGGACATACACCGGGCTCGGCGAACTGATCGCTCTGCTTAAGGTCATTACGATTTCAGCCGCTGTAACCGGCATCATTCAGTACGCTGTGTATCATACGATGTTTTTCCGGCTGTTAACGGCGTGCTGGGTGCTTCAGCTTCTGTTCATCGGGGGGACCCGCGTTTTATCGAGAATATTAAAAGAAAGCATCAGAAAAAAACGCAGCACGTCGGCCCGCGCACTGATTATCGGAGCGGGATCAGGCGGAACCCTGATGGTCAGGCAGCTGCTGCAGAAAGACGATCCCGACATTACACCTGTCGCTTTTATTGATGACGACCAAACGAAACATAAGCTGGAAATGATGGGGCTGCCCGTCATCGGCGGAAAAGAAAGTATCATGCCTGCGGTGCAAAAGCTCAAAATTAACTATATTATTATTGCGATTCCTTCTCTTCGTACCCATGAACTGCAGGTGCTATACAAAGAATGCGTGCGGACCGGGGTGAACATCAAAATCATGCCTCATTTTGATGAAATGCTGCTTGGAACGCGCACTGCCGGGCAAATCAGAGATGTAAAGGCTGAGGATTTACTCGGCAGAAAGCCGATAACCCTCGACACAAGCGAAATTTCAAACCGCATCAAAGAAAAAACAGTTCTCGTCACAGGAGCGGGCGGTTCAATCGGCTCGGAAATCTGCCGGCAAATCAGCGCGTTCCAGCCTAAGGAAATCGTTCTTCTCGGTCATGGGGAAAACAGCATTCATTCTATTTATTCTGAACTGAATGGACGATTCGGAAAACACATCGTGTTCCACACAGAAATTGCGGATGTGCAGGACCGCGACAAAATGTTTACCTTAATGAAAAAATACGAACCGCACGTCGTCTATCATGCGGCTGCCCATAAGCATGTGCCTTTAATGGAGCACAACCCCGAAGAGGCAGTCAAAAACAACATCATCGGAACAAAAAATGTGGCGGAAGCGGCAGATATGTGCGGGACAGAGACATTTGTGCTCATTTCATCTGATAAAGCGGTGAACCCGGCCAATGTAATGGGGGCAACAAAACGCTTTGCTGAAATGATTATTATGAATCTGGGGAAATTCAGCAGAACAAAATTCGTCGCTGTCCGCTTTGGCAATGTGCTCGGCAGCCGAGGCAGCGTCATTCCGGTTTTTAAGAAACAGATTGAAAAAGGCGGTCCCGTTACGGTGACACATCCGGCGATGACCCGCTATTTCATGACCATTCCCGAAGCGTCACGGCTTGTCATCCAAGCTGGAGCGCTGGCGAAAGGACGCCAAATTTTTGTTCTTGATATGGGCGAGCCCGTGAAGATTGTCGATCTCGCCAAAAATCTCATTCATTTATCGGGCTACACGACAGAGCAGATTCCGATTGAGTTCACAGGCATTCGCCCGGGTGAAAAAATGTATGAGGAGCTGCTGAACAAAAATGAAGTTCACGCCGAACAAGTTTTTCCGAAAATCCATATCGGCAAAGCGGTGGACGGCGACTGGCCATTGCTGATGCGCTTTATAGAAGATTTCAATCAGCTGCCGGAAGCCGAGCTCAGAGAGCGGCTGTTTGCGGCAATAGACACATCAAACGAAATGACGGCTGCCGGCGTTCGTTAGGGGGAGTGGAGATGACGAAAAAAATACTATTTTGTGCCACTGTCGATTATCACTTTAAAGCCTTTCATCTTCCTTACTTTAAATGGTTTAAACAATTGGGCTGGGAGGTTCATGTCGCTGCGAGCGGACAGACGCGGCTGCCGTATGTCGATGAGAAATTCTCCATTCCGATTCGAAGGTCACCCTTTCATCCTCAGAACCTTGCCGTTTACAGACAGTTGAAGAAAATGATCGAAACCAACGAGTACGACATCGTTCATTGCCATACGCCGGTCGGAGGCGTTCTCGCCCGGCTTGCGTCACGGCATGCGAGACGAAACGGAACAAAGGTGCTCTACACCGCTCACGGATTTCATTTTTGCAGCGGAGCGCCGATGAAAAATTGGGTCCTTTATTATCCGGTTGAAAAATGGCTTTCTGCCTATACAGACTGCCTGATCACCATAAATGAAGAAGATTACACACGAGCGAAAGGGCTTCAAAGACCGGGCGGAATGACAGAAAAAATTCACGGCATCGGCGTTAATACAGACAGGTTCCGGCCAGTCAGCCTTGAAGAGCAGCATAGGTTGAGAGAAAAGCACGGCTTCCAAAAAGACGACTTTATATTGATCTATCCGGCTGAACTGAACCTCAACAAAAATCAGAAGCTGTTAATTGAAGCTGCCGCACTGCTGAAAGATAAGATTCCTGAGCTTCGTCTTGTTTTTGCCGGAGAAGGAGCGATGGAACAAACGTATCGGGCCTTAGCTGAAAAGCTTGGATCTTCCCGCAATGTTTGCTTTTACGGCTTTTGCCGCGATATTCACGAGCTGATTCAGCTTGCGGATGTATCTGTCGCCTCCAGCATCAGAGAAGGCCTCGGCATGAATGTGCTTGAGGGCATGGCGGCGGGGAAGCCGGCGATTGCCACTGATAACCGCGGACACCGGGAAATCATCCGGGACGGAAAAAACGGGTTTCTCATCAAAATTGGCGACAGCGCCGCTTTTGCCGATCGGATTGAACAGCTCTACCTTGAGCCGGAACTGCGGAGAACACTCGGACAGGAAGGCCGCCAAACAGCCTTGCGCTTTTCGGAAGCGCGAACGGTAGAAGAAATGGCAGATATTTATTCCGTGTACATGGATATGGATAAAAAGGAGAAAAGCGTATGAATTCAGGACCGAAAGTTTCTGTCATTATGGGCATTTATAATTGTGAACGCACTTTGGCGGAAAGCATTGAATCCATTCTCAGCCAATCCTATAAAAATTGGGAGCTGATTATGTGCGATGATGCGTCAACAGACGGCACGCTCCGTATTGCGAAGCAGTATGCCGCTCATTACAGCGACCGCATCAAGCTGATTCACAATCAAACAAACAAGCGGCTGGCCGCTTCGTTAAATCACTGTCTTTCTTATGCGACAGGCGAGTATATCGCCCGTCAGGACGGAGATGATTTGTCCTTTCCGCGCCGTCTGGAGAAGCAGGTTGCCTTTTTAGAAAAGCATCGGCACTACCAGGTGGTCGGCACCGGCATGCTAGTGTTTGATGAATTTGGCGTAAGGGGCACACGGATGCTGCCTTCTGTTCCGGAGCCGGCCATCATGGCGAAAGGGACGCCGTTTTGTCATGGGACAATCATGATGAGAGCCAGCGCTTACCGTACGCTGAAAGGCTATCGTTCGGTGCGGCGGACAAGACGAATGGAGGATATCGATTTGTGGCTCCGCTTTTTTGGAGAGGGCTTCCGAGGCTATAACCTCCAAGAAGCGCTGTATAAAGTAAGGGAAGACAGCGACGCATTCAAGAGGCGGTCTTTTACCTATTCAATCGACAACGCTATTCTTGTGTACCAGGCATGCAGACGCCTGAAGCTTCCTTTTTCCGCTTACATCTATATCGCAAAACCGCTCATTCGCGCGTTTATGCCTCCTGCTGTGATGAATCGTTACCATAAAAAAAGAGTGATGAATCAGAAGGAAGGGCTTGTGAAGCATGAATAACAGCCAGCAGCGCGTGCTCCATGTTCTCAGCGGCATGAACAGGGGCGGCGCGGAAACCATGGTCATGAATTTATATCGGAAAATGGATAGAAGCAAGGTGCAATTTGATTTTTTAACCTATCGAAATGATCCGTGCGCTTATGATGAAGAAATTTTATCGCTAGGCGGGCGGCTTTTTTATGTCCCGAGTATCGGACAAAGCAATCCCCTCACATTTGTGAAGAATGTAAGAAACACAATAAAAGAAAACGGGCCGTTCAGCGCGGTTCATGCGCACACAGATTTTCAAACCGGCTTTATCGCGCTTGCGGCAAGGCTAGCCGGGGTGCAGGTCAGAGTATGCCATTCCCATAACACCTCGTGGAAGACCGGCTTCAATTGGAAGGACCGCCTGCAGCTGATGGTGTTCAGACGCCTCATTTTGGCTTATGCGACTGAATTGTGCGCTTGCGGAGAGGATGCGGGCCGGTTTTTGTTCGGGCGATCAAATATGGAGCGGAAGCGTGTTCATCTGCTGCCGAACGGAATCGACCTTGATTTGTTCTCTCCCGCCGGGCAGGCGGCCGATGACGAAAAAAAAGCACGCGGCATAGCGTCTGACCGTCTGATCATTGGTCATGTGGCCCGATTTCATGAAGTGAAAAACCACGCGTTTTTGCTGAAGCTTGCCGTTCACCTGAAAAAACGGGGAGTTCGCTTTCAGATGGTTCTCGCAGGAGACGGACCGCTGCGGGAGCAGATGGGGGAGGAAGCGCGGCGGCTGAATTTGCTTTCAGATGTCCTCTTTTTAGGAACTGAAGAACACATTCATGAGCTCATGCGCACCTTTGATGTATTTGTCATGCCGTCGCTGTACGAAGGCTTGCCTGTTGTGCTTGTGGAAGCGCAGGCTTCGGGCCTTCCGTGCATTATTTCCGACACGATCACAGAAAAAGTCGACACGGGCCTCGGACTTGTGAAAAGGGTGAGTCTCTCTAAGCCGATGGATATTTGGGCTGAAACGATTGTAAGAGCGGCCGCCGCAGGCAGGCCGAAGCGGGAGCTCGTGAAAGATACCCTTGCGAAACTTGGCTATGATGCGCGGCGAAATGTGGGTGCATTGATGAATTTATATCAGATTAGCACTGAAAAAGGACAATAAAAATGATTGTGTATGTCGTCAATATGGGAATTGTATATATTTGGTCTTGGTTTGCTAAAATGTGCGGCGGCCGGGATGAGTCACTTGCTACCGGCTATCGTCCGAACAAGCTTCTCATTTGGATTCCGCTTGCCTCACTTGTGCTTGTTTCGGGCCTGCGTTACAGGGTCGGTACAGATTTTCAGACGTATACGCTGCTGTATCAAATGGCAGGAGACTATCAAAATATTTGGCAGATATTCGGTTTCGGCACGGCGAAAACGGCAACAGATCCGGGCTTTACCGCACTGCTATGGCTGATGAATTTTATCACGAAGGACCCGCAAATCATGTATGTGACCGTTGCGGCCGTGACCTATATCTTTATTATCAAGACGCTGGCAGACTACGGAAGACCGTTTGAGCTGAGCGTCTTTTTATTTTTAGGAACCTTTCATTATTACGCATCCTTTAACGGAATCAGACAATACATGGTGGCAGCCGCTTTGTTTTGGGCGATTCGCTATATCATCAATGGAAACTGGAAGCGTTATTTTCTGATTGTGCTGGTCAGTTCGCTCTTTCACTCCTCGGCGCTGGTGATGATTCCGGTCTATTTTATTGTCAGAAGAAAAGCCTGGTCACCGGCAATATTCGGTCTCTCAGCCTTATTTCTCGGCATGACCTTTTTATATCAGAAATTTATTTCGGTATTTGTCGTTGTCCTTGAAAACAGCTCATACAGCCATTATGAAAAGTGGCTGATGACAAATACAAACGGAATGAATGTGGTCAAAATCGCTGTTTTGGTCCTGCCGCTGTTTTTGGCCTTTTGTTACAGGGAGCGCCTCCGAAAGCTGTGGCCGCAAATCGATATTGTCGTCAATTTGTGCCTTCTCGGATTTTTATTCGGTCTCTTGGCCACCAAGGACGTGATCTTTGCCAGATTTAATATTTACTTCGGACTGTATCAAATGATCCTAGTCCCTTATTTTGTCAGAATATTTGATGAGAAATCGAATGCGTTGATCTATATCGCCATTGTGGTTTGTTATTTTTTATACAGTTATTTGCTTATGCCGGTTGATTCTTCCGTTCTGCCATACAGAACGATTTTTTCCCGGTAATTTATGCAAGAGGAGCCGGTCATTATGGAAACACCTGCGGTTAGTCTGTTAGTCGCTGTTTATAATACAGAAACCTATATCAGAAACTGCCTTGAATCTTTAAAGAACCAGACATTAGACAATATTGAAATCATCATCGTCAATGACGGTTCGGCAGACGCCAGCCCGGACATCGCGGAGGAATATGCAGAAAAGGATAAACGATTTACAGTCATTCACCAGGAAAACCAAGGGCTCGGTGCGGTCCGGAACAAAGGGATCGAGGCGGCCCGAGGCGAATTTGTGGCTTTTATTGATTCAGACGACTGGATCGAGCCTGATTATTGCTTGCAAATGGTTCAGGCAGCAGCGGAGGAAACCGATCTGGTCATTTGCAACTATGCCGCGGAGTTTGAGGATACTGAAAAAACCGTTGTCTCAGACATTGCGGAAACCTATCAGGATCAGCCGAAGGAGTCCTATATCAAGGCGTTATTCGAAGGGAAGGTCAGGGGATTTTCATGGAATAAACTGTACCGAAGAAGCATGATTGACGCACACCGGCTTTCGTTCCCGCTCAGAGGTGAGCTGGAGCATGTCGAGGATCAGTTTTTCAGCTTCAGGGCACATTTTTTCGCCCGCTCGGTTTCCTATGTAGAAGTGCCTCTCTACCATTACCGAATTCACCTTTCCTCCATCGTGCAGGGTTATCAGAAAAAACTGTTTGAATCAGGACTGGCGCTGTATCAGGCAAACGCAGCGTTTTTACAGGAGAACAACAAGCTGGAGGAGTACCGAAAGGAGCTTGATTTCTTTATCGTTCTCCATGGGACCATCTGTCTCTTGAACGAATGGAAAACAAGCGGCAGCCGGCGTCTTTTGGAAAGGCTCAAAACGGTCGGCGTGATTTGCGCTGATCCGGTGTTTCAAGGCAGTCTGTCGAAAACGGGGACAGCGCCTTTTGACGCAAAACGGTCATGCCTGCTGCTGATGGCGAAATACAGAATGATACCGTTCGTTGCTATGGCGTCCGCCGTGTATCAGCGAGTGATCGAGTACAAAATGAAAATCAGAGGGTGAAGACATGTCGTTACATTCATTGAAAATCAATCTTGCAGAATGGCTGCTGCTAAAGGTCAAGTACCCGTCCCAATTTTGGCTGGGTGCGGCCGATCAGCCGGTAAAGGCTGCCGCACATAAGAAGAAAATCATACTGACCCTGCTGCCTTCCCATGACAATTTGGGGGATCATGCCATTGCTTATGCCAGCAAAGCGTTTCTTGAGCAGGAATACTCCGATTTTGAAATTGTTGAGGTCGATATGAAGGACATATACAAATCAGCAAAAGCGCTGATCCGCTCCCGCCACCCGGAGGATATGGTCTTTATCATCGGCGGCGGAAACATGGGGGATTTATACCGGTATGAAGAGTGGACGCGCCGCTTTATCATTAAAACGTTTCATGATTATCAAATCGTCCAGCTACCGGCAACCGTTCATTTTTCTGATACGAAAAAGGGACGAAGAGAGCTGAAACGGGCGCAGAAAATTTATAACGCGCACCCCGGTTTATTGCTGATGGCCCGGGATGAAACTACGTATCAATTTATGAAGCGGCATTTTAAAGAAAAAAAGATCCTGAAGCAGCCTGACATGGTGCTGTATTTAGATAGAAGCAGCACCCCTGCGGATCGCGAAGGGGTTTATATGTGTTTGCGCGAGGATCAGGAAAGCGTGCTTCAGGAGGATCAGAGAAACCGCGTGAAGGCCGCTCTTTTTGATGAATTTGGCGATATCAAAGCTTTTACGACAACGATCGGTCGCCGGGTCAGCCGCGGCACACGGGAACAGGAGCTGGAAGCGCTTTGGTCTAAGCTGCAAAGTGCTGAAGCCGTTGTCACAGACAGGCTGCACGGCATGATTTTTTGTGCGCTGACAGGAACGCCGTGTGTAGTGATCCGGTCTTTTGATCATAAAGTCATGGAAGGCTACCAATGGCTGAAAGATATTCCAACCATGAAGCTGATTGAACAGCCGGAGCCGGAAATTGTGACAGCCGCAGTGAAAGAGCTGCTGACAAAAGAAACAAACCATGCCGGCTTTCCGCGGGATATGTATTTTAAAGGGCTGCGGGATAAAATCAGCGGTGAAGCACAATGACACCGCTCGTCAGCATTATTGTCCCGATGTATAACGTTGAACCATTCATTGAAGAATGCATCAATTCACTGCTTGCCCAAACGCTTTCCGATATAGAAATCATCCTTGTTAATGATGGAACACCCGATCGATCTGGTGAGATGGCAGCGGCATACGCGAAACGGGATGCAAGAGTTCAAGTCATTCATAAAAAAAATGGCGGCTTGAGTTCGGCACGAAACGCGGGAATCAAAGCGGCGCGCGGCACGTATATCGGGTTTGTAGACGGAGACGATTATGTCTCTCCCGCCATGTTTCAAAGGCTTGCAGAAGAAGCGGAGCAGCACCGGCTCGATATCGCTGGCTGCGGATTTTATAAACAGTTTGAAGACAAACGGGTATACGTACCGCCGCAGCTCGAAACAGGCCGTATGCTGACAAAAGCGGATATAGCTGTACAGCTCCAATGTGCCCACGAAACGAGATTTATCTGGTATGTATGGCGATATGTGTATCGCCGTGAGCTTTTGGAAAGGGCGAACCTGTGGTTTGATGAAGACATCCGTTTTGCTGAAGATTCACCCTTTAATTTATCTGCTTTTTATGAAGCCGAGCGGGTAAAAATGCTGGATGAAGGCTTGTACATATACCGTGAAAATCCGAACAGCCTGACGGAACTCCCTTATAAACCTGCGATGGATGAAAATATCCAAAAACAATATCAAGCCAAACTCGCATTTTACAATCAGTGCGGCTTATCGGCTGTGTGCAAAGAAGATTTAGATGTGTACATTTGCAAGCACCAGCTTCCGATGCTTCTGGCAAACGCCTGTGCCTCATCGCAGCCGGCGAAAGACATCAAAAAACAGATCAGACAGATTTTATCCTATGACATGGTTCGGCAGGCTGTCAGACACACACCGTTCCAGCATGAGAAATTAGGCAGAGGCGAGCGATTGGTCTTAGGACTGTGCAAATGGCGGCTGATCTTTCTCATCAAGCTGTTTTTTGAGACACGCGGAACCATGAAAGGCAGTGCAAAGCAGGCATGAAATTCACCATTAACTTCAGCGCCAATCTCACAGCTTTTCTTCTGTCCGTATTCCTGTCTGTCTGGATGACGCCTTTTATTGTCAAAACGCTCGGTGTGGAGGCTTTCGGCTTTGTGAATTTAACGCAAAATGTGATTAATTATTTTTCAATTATCACGGTGGCGCTCAGCTCCGTGGTTGTGCGTTTTTTTTCTGTTGCAGCCCACAGGGGAGAGCAGGAAAAAGCAAATGCGTATATCAGCAATTATTTGGCTGCGTCTGTTTTGATTTCATTGCTGCTTCTGCTGCCTCTTTTGAGTGCGGCTTTTTTTATTGACCGCGTCATGAACGTCCCACAGGATCTTTTGGCTGATGTTCGGCTGTCGATTTTGATTGGAAGTCTGCTGTTTCTTTTAACATTTTTGATGGCGGGGTTTGGGGCGGCGCCGTTTTATGCCAACCGGCTGTATATCACCAGTTCGATTCAGGCGGTGCAAATGCTCATCCGCGTACTGTGTGTGCTGGCGCTGTTTGCCTGCTTTACGCCAAAAATCTGGCAGATTCAGCTTGCCGCTTTAGCCGGTGCCGTCATAGCGTCTATTCTGTCTTTCTGCTTTTTCAGAAAACTGATTCCATGGTTTTCATTTAGGCTGAAAGACTTGTCATTCCGCATAAGCAAGGAACTGTTTCAGGCAGGAACCTGGAACTCAGTCAATCAGATCGGCGTGCTGCTTTTTTTGCAGATCGACCTATTAACCGCCAACTTGGTGCTGGGTGCATCTGAAGCGGGAAAATACGCGGCGATTATCCAGTTTCCGCTGCTGCTGCGCAGTTTGGCAGGAACAGTCGCATCTCTATTTGCGCCTGTCATTACTTCTTATTATTCAAAAGGCGATATGGACGGCTTGGTCAAGTACGCCAATCAGGCAGTGAGATTGAACGGGCTTTTGCTTGCGCTTCCGGCTGCATTATTGGGAGGTTTGGCCGGGCCTTTTCTGACGATCTGGCTTGGACCGTCCTTTTCCTCTGTAGCGCCGCTTTTATATATTCACGCCGGATATTTGGCGGTCAGTCTTGCTTTTATGCCGCTGTTTTATATATGGACCGCCTTTAATCAACAAAAAACACCGGCGCTCGTCACCCTGCTGTTAGGCGCAGTGAATGTTGTGCTGGCGGTCACATTAAGCGGGCCGGCGCATCTGGGGCTTTACGGCATTACGCTGGCCGGGGCGATTTCGCTTGTGCTGAAAAATGTCATCTTTACGCCGCTATATGTATCACGCATTACCGGCTACAAAAAGCATGTGTTCTTTACAGGCATGTTCGGTCCGGTCTTTGCCGCTTTATTTGCCTGGGCGGTTTGTGAGGCCATTCAGTTATGTATCACCATTGAAAGCTGGACATCACTGATTGCCGCAGGTGCCGCTGTCAGCTGCTGCTACGGGGTATTCGCTTTTATGCTTGTTTGTACGAAAGAAGAACGACAGCTGGTGCTGAAACGGTTTAGAAAAACGAAAGGAGCTGTAAATATTTGATCCTGAAACGTCTTTTTGATCTGACGGCCGCTATTGTTTTATTGTGCTGCACGGGTGTCATCATTCTCTTCACCATCGCCGTAGTCAGGCTGAAAATAGGATCGCCTGTCTTTTTTAAACAAGTACGGCCCGGCTTGCATGGGAAGCCGTTCACCCTTTATAAATTCAGAACGATGACGGACGAACGGGACAGTGAGGGAAACCTGCTGCCGGATGCAGTCAGGCTTACGAAAACAGGCAGGCTGATCAGAAAGCTGAGCATTGATGAGCTGCCGCAGCTTCTGAACGTTTTGAAAGGAGACCTCAGCCTCGTCGGTCCCCGGCCGCTGCTGATGGACTATCTGCCGCTTTATACGAAACAGCAGGCACGGCGCCATGAGGTAAAACCCGGGATTACAGGCTGGGCACAGGTCAACGGAAGAAACGCGATTTCCTGGGAAAAGAAATTTGAACTGGATGTTTGGTACGTTGACAACCGTTCATTCTTGCTCGATTTGAAAATTTTATGTCTGACGGTACGCAAAGTTCTTGTGTCAGAAGGTATTCAGCAAACCAATCATGTGACCGCAGAACGCTTCACAGGAAGCGGAGATGTGTCCTCATGAGAAACGTGGCCATTGTGGGAGACGGCGGTCACGGAAAGGTGATCAGAGAACTCATAAGCGCCCGTTCAGACACGCGCTTAGCTGCGGTGCTGGACGATAAATTCAGCACATTTGATGCCGGGAAAGAGCTGTACACAGGCCCCTCGGCAGCAATTCCTGAATTGCGCAAGCTGATCCCTGACGTCATGTTTGTGATTGCAATTGGAAACAACAGCGTCAGAAAACAGCTGGCGGAGCGGCTGGGGTTATACAAAGAAGATTTCATCACATTAATCCACCCGTCAGCCATCATCAGCAAATCGGCTGTCATCGGGGAAGGAACGGTTATTATGGCCGGTGCGATTATTCAGGCGGATGTTCAGATCGGCGCCCATTGTATCATCAATACGGGCGCGATTGCAGAGCACGACAATCAGATCGGTGACTTCGTTCATCTTTCTCCGCGCGCCACGCTTTCTGGTGGTATTGCGGTTCAAGAAGGGGCTCATGTGGGCACCGGGGCCTCCGTCATTCCGCAGGTAACTATTGGCTCTTGGAGCATTATCGGCGCAGGCTCCGCGGTGATCCGCTCCATCCCTGACGGAGTAACGGCAGCCGGCACCCCGGCGCGCGTGATTTCCTCTATTCAAACCTAAAGCAAAGGATGGTTACATGCATAAAAAAATTTACTTATCCGCCCCTCATATGAGCGGCAGGGAGCAGCACTATATTTCAGAAGCCTTTCGCTCTAACTGGATTGCGCCGCTTGGGCCGCTTGTGAATACATTTGAAGAAAAACTGGCTGAACGAGTCGGCGCCAAAGGGGCGGCTGCGGTCAGCTCAGGCACCGCCGCAATTCATTTGGCGCTACGTTTGCTGGATGTAAAAGCGGGAGATACCGTGTTTTGTCCGTCCTTTACATTTGTGGCAACGGCAAACCCGATTTTATATGAAAAAGCGGTGCCTGTTTTTATAGATTCTGAGCCGGATACGTGGAATATGTCTCCGAAAGCACTTGAAAGAGCACTGGAGGAAGCGAAACGAAAGGGAAATCCGCCAAAAGCGGTCATTGCTGTCAACCTGTACGGACAAAGCGCGAAAATGGATGAGATTGTAAGCCTGTGCGGCTTATACGGAGTGCCGGTCATTGAGGATGCGGCTGAATCCCTCGGTTCGGTCTATAAAGGGAAGCAGAGCGGGACATTCGGCCGTTTCGGCGTTTATTCATTTAATGGAAACAAAATCATTACCACTTCAGGTGGCGGGATGCTTGTGTCAGACGATGAAGCAGCCATTGAAAAAGCAAGATTTCTCGCTTCACAGGCCCGCGATCCAGCTGTTCATTATCAGCACAGTGAAATCGGGCACAACTACAGATTGAGCAATATCCTTGCCGGAGTCGGCATTGCCCAGCTTGAGGTGCTGGATGAGCGGGTGGAGAAAAGACGGGAGATTTTTACGAGGTATGAAAATGCGCTTGGCCGCCTAGATGGCGTTTGCTTTATGCCGGAATACTCAGAAGGCGTGTCCAACCGCTGGCTTACTGCCCTCACGCTCGATAACGGGCTGATTCCATATGAGGTAGTTCAGCATCTTGCTGAAGAACAGATTGAAGCGAGACCGCTTTGGAAGCCGCTGCATACCCAGCCTCTGTTTGCGTCATCTGCATTTTATTCCCATACAGATTCTGAAAGTGTGTGCGAAAACTTATTCAGGCGGGGGATCTGCCTCCCATCCGGAACAAATATGACCGAAGAAGATCAAGACCGAGTAATCGATGTGTTGTTACACTTATTCCAAACAACAGAGGTGAAGAGATGGACAGCAAGCATTCAATGATCAGCCTGAAGAAAAAACTGTCCGGGCTGCTCGAAATGATTCCGAAGCAATCCGAAATCATTTACGCCGACTATCCTCTATACGGAAATGTAGGGGATCTATTTATTATGAAAGGAACGGAAGCCTTTTTTAAAGAAAATGACATTCGGGTCAGAAACCGCTGGAATCCAGACAATTTCCCAATCGGGCGTAAGCTTGATCCGAATCTGATCATCGTCTGCCAGGGAGGCGGCAACTTCGGGGATTTGTATCCGTACTATCAAGGATTTAGAGAGAAAATCGTTCAAACCTATCCAAACCACAAAATCGTCATTCTGCCGCAATCCATCTATTTTCAAAATGAAGACAACTTAAAACGGACGGCTGACATTTTCTCTGCCCATTCAAATCTGCATATCATCACAAGGGAAAAAGCCTCCTATGCCACGGCACAGGCGTACTTTCAAAACAATCATATCAAGCTCTTGCCTGATATGGCCCACCAGCTGTTTCCCATCATTCCGACACAGCAGCCGACCGGCCAAAAGCTGAAATTTATCAGAACAGATCATGAAGCAAATGATGAGCTTCAAAGACATGCGCAAGCGGAAAGCTATGACTGGCGCACCGTGCTGTCAGCTTCAGACCGCCGGACAATCGCTTTTCTCCAAACGCTGAACGTCCTGAACAAAAAAGCGGGCAATCCTCTGCCAATCGCATTTATATGGAGAAAATACTCGGATTACATCGTCACCAAAGCCATTCGCTTTTTCAGCCGTTACCAATCGGTGGAAACGTCAAGGCTGCACGGCCATATTTTGTCTTCTCTTCTGCAAAAAGAAAACACGGTCATTGATAATTCCTACGGTAAAAACGCCAATTACTATTATACTTGGATGGAGGGAGTGCCAAACACTCAAATCATTCGGGACGCCTCAAAGAAGGAAAACCTTCCTGCTCACATGTGAGCGGAAGGTTTATTTTGATTCTTCGCGTTTTACCTTATTGTAGGCTTCATCTAAATGCTGAATCCGCTTCAGGACAACTGAGTTTTTTGTCAGCTGATCCTGCACCAGTGTTGAGACCACAGAACGGTAGTAGCTGTTCATTGCGTGGATCTTATCCTCAGACGGGTTCATTTCAATATGCTGCTTTAAGTTTTCAATAAAATACGGTACAGAAAAAAGTTCAGACATTTCTTTGGCAGCTCCTTTTTCATAAATGTATACGGTGTCATCCCAATCATGTACAATGAAGAAAGGGGAGTGAGCAAGATGGATATGAAACTTCAGCAAGTACAAGTACTAAAGCCTCAACTGACACAGGAGCTCAGGCAGGCCATTACGCTGCTTGGCTATCATTCGGCGGAACTGGCCGAATACATTGATGAGCTCTCACTGGAAAACCCTCTTATTGAACGAAAGGAAACAGACACACCGCCACTATCTTACCATAAAACAAACAAAAACAGGATCAGCAGGCAGGAGGCGGGCCTTCAATTAAGCAATCCGCAAAAAACACTGCAGGATGTCCTCAAACAGCAGTCACTGGATATGAATCTGTCAAACACTGAAAAAAAGATTTTTAATTATCTGATACATTCGCTTGATTCAAACGGATATCTGGAGGAAGATGTGGAGGAGGCAGCCCGGCGCCTGTCTGTTTCGGCAGAGGAAGCGGAAGCGGTTCTGAGAACACTACAGTCGCTTGAACCAGCGGGAATCGGCGCAAGATCTCTTCAAGAGTGTATTCTGCTGCAATTACAGCGTCTCCCGAACAGAAATGAACAGGCAGAACTGCTTGTTTCAGAACACTTTGATGTATTTGCGCAAAAAAACTGGAAAGCGCTTTCAAAAGAAACCGGAATCCCGCTTCACACGATTCAGGACATTTCTGATAAAATTGCTGCGCTTCACCCAAGACCCGGCCTTCTGTTTGCCAGCCCGGAGCAGGATATGTATATTGAACCTGACATTTTCATCATCGTTAAAAACGGCCAGATCACAGCGGAACTGAACAGCCGCTCGTTCCCGGAGATTGAGCTGCATCCGCAGTACAGGCCGCTTCTATCGTCGGGCGCCTGTCAGGATACGGTTTCCTATTTATCTGCGAAATATCAGGAGTGGCGCTGGCTGAGCCGCGCGCTGAAGCAGCGGAAGCAGACGATCACCAGAATTGTAAATGAGCTGACCGCACGTCAAAAAGATTTTTTCCTGAAAGGGCGGAGCGCCATGAAGCCGCTGACACTGAGAGAGGTGGCGGATTGTCTGGGCCTGCATGAATCAACCATCAGCCGGGCCATTAAAGGGAAAACGATACAAACGCCTTACGGATTGTTTGAGATGAAGATGTTCTTCTCAGGAAAAGCAGAGGCCTCTGGGGATGGCGATACATCCAACTATGCGGTCAAAACGCATCTTCAAGCATTGATTCAGCAAGAGGATAAAACAAAACCCCTCTCAGATCAAAAGCTTGCCGACCTGTTATATGAACAGCACCGCATCCAAATCTCCAGACGCACAGTGGCGAAATACCGCGATCAATTGAACATTCCGTCATCGGCAGCAAGAAAACGGTACAAATAAAATCCTCCCTGTAAGGGAGGATTTTTTTACGGAATCATCCAGCTGAAAAACTGGTGCTGCAAAAAGGTGACAATACAGACGAGCAGCAGCAAAAACAAGCTGTGCTTAATTGTAAAGCGGAAAAGATCCGACTCCTTCCCGGCGAGTCCGACTGCCGCACACGCGACCGCGATCGACTGCGGAGAAATCATTTTGCCGGTGACGCCGCCTGATGAATTGGCCGCGACCGATAGAACAGGGTCCATTCCGACCGATAAGGCCGTTACTTTCTGCAGGTTGCCAAACAGCAGGTTAGCTGACGTATCCGAGCCGGTAATAAAGACGCCGAGCCAGCCGAGAACCGGCGAAAAGAAGGTAAACATCGAGCCTGTCAGCGCAAGCGTCATGCCGAGCGTCGTGCTCATCCCCGAGGAGTTGGTGACATATGCAAAACCAACGACCGAGGCGATCGTCAAAATCGGAAATTTCAATTCCTGCAGTGTTTCGCTAAAAACAGCTCCCCAGTCTTTCCACGAAATCGACGTGATGAATTTTGACAGCACTGCGGCAATTAAAATTGCGGTGCCTGCCGAACCGAGGACCTCAAGCTTATACACCGCTTCAATCGGAGTGCCGTCAGCATTGACAATCTGATTGTTCAAAAAAGGCACCCCAGGAGCAAAAGTCAGCTTTTCTCCAATCACATTCAGCCACTTCAAGAAAACGGCTGTGCCTTCGTAATGCCCTGTCAGCGCGGATTTGACCGAAGGAATGCCCCAAACAGAAATCATCACCGTCAGCAGCAGAAACGGCGACCAGGCCTTAAAAATCTGCCCGCCGGTGTAAGCCGGTGCATCAGGGTGCAGTTTTGCCGCTTCAATCGCGGCGGCCGATTCCTGCTCCCCCGCAAACCGGAATGTCTTCTTCGGCTTCCACCATTTTAAAAACACAGCTAGCGCAGCCATCGACACTAGCGCCGACAAAACATCCGGCAGCTCCGGCCCCAGAAAGTTGGAGCTGAGATACTGAACAGCGGCAAAGGAAACACCGGAAACAAGAATCGCCGGCCATACCTCAAAGGCTTTCCTGAATCCGCTCATAATGATAATTAAATAAAGAGGAATAAATACAGATAAAAACGGCAGCTGCCGCCCGACCATTTGAGAAATCTCCATCGCCGGAATCCCTGTCGGCCCTTCTACAGCTGTAATCGGAATCCCAATCGCCCCGAAGGCTACTGGCGCCGTATTGGCAATCAAACAGATCCCCGCCGCATAAAGAGGGTTAAAACCGAGGCCGACAAGCAGTGCGGCCGAAATCGCGACCGGCGCCCCGAAGCCCGCCGCTCCTTCTAAAAAAGCCCCGAATGAGAAAGCGATCAGCAGCGCCTGAAGCCGGCGGTCATCGGTAATGGAGAGAACAGAGCTGCGAATAATATCAAATTGTCCCGTTTTTACAGTGATTTTATACAAAAAAACAGACGTCACAATGATCCAGCCGATTGGCAGAATGCCGTATACGGCTCCTTGTGTAGCGGACATCAGCGCTTTTTCCGCCGGCATCCCGTAAATCAATACAGCAATCAGCAGCGCGATTCCCAAGGTGTACAATCCCGCCGTATACCCCTTCATTCGTTTAATTGCGAGTGCCCAGAAAAAGAAAATAATCGGTACAAGTGCGGCAAGCGCAGATAAAAGCAAATTTCCCCCTATAGGCGTATATGCCTGTGTCCATTGCATCCCAAACCCCTCCTTCAAACATAACTGGCTATGTGTAAGCGGTTTCTAAAGATGATATGATCATCTGATGACTAGATAATAAGACCAGTTACCTAGCATTATATTTTGAAAAAAATCAAAGTACAAGACTTTTTGACGAAATTGTCTAAATCTTTTGGCGGCGCCCAAAAGGGAGTATAATAGATCATAAACAGCCAGACCTACAAGTTGCGGGGTGAATTGCATTGAAATATAAACAGATTAAAACAAAAAAGATATATGAAGAAGTAGCGGATGCATTATTAGATATGATCAAAACCGGCCAACTGAAGCCGGGGGATAAACTTGACTCCGTTCAGGCGCTTTCCGAAAGCTTTCAAGTCAGCCGTTCAGCGGTGCGCGAAGCGCTTTCCGCATTAAAAGCGATGGGGCTTGTCGAAATGAAACAGGGAGAAGGCACCTATCTGAAGGAGTTTGAACCTGATCAAATTTCTCAGCCTCTGTCAGCCGCCCTTTTAATGAAAAAAGAAGATGTCAAACAGCTGCTCGAGGTCAGAAAGCTGCTTGAAATCGGCGTGGCTTCATTAGCTGCCGAAAAACGGACAGAAGAGAATCTCCAAAGCATTCATGCGGCGTTAAAGGAAATGGGGGAGATTGAAGCAGACGGGGAGCTAGGTGAAAAAGCAGACTTCGCCTTTCATTTGGCACTCGCTGACGCTTCACAAAACGATCTGCTCAAACATCTGATGAATCACGTATCATCATTGCTGCTGGAAACGATGAGAGAAACGCGGAAAATCTGGCTGTTTTCCAAGAAGACCTCGGTACAGCGGCTTTATGAGGAGCATGAACGGATTTATAATGCCGTGGCTGCCCAAGACGGAGCACAGGCGGAAGAAGCGATGCTGGCACACTTGACAAATGTGGAAGATGTCCTTTCGGGATATTTTGAGGAAAACGTGCAATAACCGACTCATTTCCCGGGCAATTCTGCTGGTGCATACAAACAACCAAGACTGAGCTGTAATGGTTCAGTCTTATTTACATTGTGCGGCTGACACAGCTTGACATTTACGAAAAAGGAAGTAAAATATTTTACTAAAACGAACACTGGCATGTTTGAAAATGGAGGCAGATATAATGGCGACAATAAAAGATATCGCACAAGCCGCGGGATTTTCGATTTCAACCGTTTCCCGTGTTTTAAATAACGATGAGAGCCTTTCTGTACCGGACGAGACGCGTGAAAAAATCTATGAAGCCGCGGAGAAACTTAATTATCGCAAGAAAACTGTAAGGCCGCTGGTGAAACACATCGCTTTTTTATATTGGCTGACAGATCAAGAGGAGCTGGAAGATGTCTATTTCAAAACAATGAGATTAGAAGTAGAGAAATTGGCGAAAACCTTCAATGTCGACATGACGACCTATAAAATAACGGACGGTATTGAATGCATTCCAGCTCATACAGAAGGTTTTATTGCCGTGGGCACCTTTTCTGATAAAGAATTAGCGTTTCTCAGAAATCTGACGGAGAACGGTGTTTTTATTGACTCTTCCCCTGATCCCGACCATTTTGATTCGGTAAGGCCGGACTTAGCGCAAATGACGAAGAGAACGGTAAACATCCTAGTTGAAAAAGGGCATAAGAATATCGGATTTATTGGCGGCACGTACAAAAATCCGAACACGAATCAAGATGAAATGGATATTCGTGAAAAAACGTTCCGATCCTATATGCAGGAAAAAGGGATGCTGGATGAGCGCTATATTTTATGCCACCGCGGCTTCTCCGTCGAAAATGGCTACCGCCTGATGACTAAAGCGATTGAAGCATTGGGTGATCAGCTTCCGACCGCCTTTTTTATCGCGGCAGACCCGATTGCGGTCGGCTGTCTGCAGGCCCTGAATGAAAAAGGAATCGCGATACCAAACAGAGTGAGCGTCGTGAGCATCAATAACATCAGCTTTGCCAAGTACGTCTCTCCGCCGCTGACGACCTTTCATATTGATATCAAGGAACTATGTAAAAACGCTGTGGAATTATTGCTTGAGCAAGTGCTGGAAAAGCGGAAAACGGTTAAAACGTTATATATGGGAGCTGAATTAATCGTCAGAAAGAGCATGAATTAAATCGTTTCAAAATGGCTTAGTATTCTAAGTCATTTTTTTGTTTGGTAAAAAAATTTACTTATAAGAGTAAATAGTTTGTTTACACATTTTCTCAGTCATGCTATATTATTTTTAAAGCGCTTTCATCTAATACGGAAGGGTGACAATTGATGAAAATGATAAAAAAGTACGCCGGTGTCATGCTCTGCGCGGCTGTCAGTTTATCTTTAGCCGCCTGCGGACCGCAGGAAAGTAGCAGCGAAAAAACAAGTTCAAAGGGATCGGAGCTTGTCGTGTGGGAGGATAAAGAAAAAAGCATCGGCATTAAAGACGCTGTTGCAGAATTTGAAAAAGAGCATGATGTAAAGGTTAAAGTTGTTGAAAAACCTTATGCCCAGCAGATTGAAGATTTGCGTATGGACGGCCCGGCCGGCACAGGGCCTGACGTGTTGACCATGCCCGGTGACCAGATCGGAACGGCTGTCACAGAGGGATTAATCAAAGAATTACACGTTGAAAAGGATGTTCAATCGCTCTACACAGACGCATCCATTCAGTCTCAAATGATTGATCAGAAGATTTATGGCCTGCCTAAAGCCGTCGAAACAACAGTGCTTTTTTATAACAAAGATCTCATCTCAGAGGACGAATTGCCGCAAACGCTGGAAGAGTGGTACGACTACTCTAAAAAAACGGCTGATGGCAGCAAATTTGGATTTTTAGCCTTATTTGATCAAATTTATTACGCGCAAAGTGTCATGGGCGGGTACGGCGGATATATCTTTGGAAAGGATAAGGATGGAAACGATGATCCGTCTGATCTTGGAATCAATAATGAAGGCGCTGTCAAAGGCGCTGAGCTGATTCAGAAGTTTTATCAAGACGGCTTATTCCCGGCTGGCATTGTCGGAGAGCAGGGAATCAATGTACTCGAATCACTGTTTACAGAAGGAAAGGCTGCTGCGATTATCTCAGGCCCGTGGAATGTAGAAGCCTTTTCGAAAGCGGGAATTGATTATGGCATCACCAAGCTTCCGAAGCTGGAAAACGGCAAAAACATGAGCTCCTTTATCGGCGTCAAAAGCTACAATGTCAGCGCATTTTCAAAACATGCAGAGCTGGCGCAAGAGTTAGCCGTTTTTCTGACAAATGAAACGAATTCCAAAAAACGATATGAACAAACGAAAGAAGTTCCGGCCGTTCAATCATTAGCGAGTGACAAGGCGATCATGAAAAGCGAAGCGGCACGGGCGGTCACCGAACAATCCCGCTTCTCAGAGCAGACGCCGAATATACCGGAAATGAATGAAATATGGACCCCGGCTGATTCGGCATTACAAACGATTGCAACAGGAAAAGCGGACCCGAAAAAAGCCTTAGATCAGGCTGCCGAAACGGCCAAAGGGCAGATGAAGGCAAAGCATAGCGGAACATAAAGAGAAAAGTAGATTTGTATTGTAAGAGAGGTGAAAACGGTGCAGCATCGTAAAGTCGCTTTGTTATTGTCAATCATTCCGGGCCTTGGTCAATTCTACAACAAACAATGGATTAAAGGCCTCCTGTTTCTCCTCTTGGGCGCATCGTTTTTTGCGGTATTTGGAGATTTGCTGAATATGGGGCTTTGGGGAATCTTTACGCTGGGAACAGAGGTGCCGCGGGATAACTCGGTGTTTCTGCTGGCGGAAGGCATTATCGCTGTCATTGTGACATGCTTTGGACTTGCGGTATATTATGTGAATTTGCGAGACGCTTATCAAAGCGGAAAACGCCGTGATGAAAAGAGGCCCTTGAGCTCTCTCAAGGAACAATATCAAAATATCGTCGCTCAGGGCTATCCATATGTCGTCAGTGGACCATCTCTGTTTATTTTAATTTTCGCGGTGATCTTTCCCATCTTATTCAGCTTTGCCTTAGCTTTTACAAACTATGATTTATATCATTCTCCTCCTGCTAAATTAGTAGATTGGGTTGGTTTTCAAACCTTCACTGATATTTTTACTGTCGATATTTGGCGCTCGACCTTTTTTGATGTGCTGGCTTGGACGGTGGTGTGGACGCTTTGTGCTTCTACTCTGCAAGTCAGTCTGGGTATATGGCTGGCGATCATTGTGAATCAGAAAGACATCCGGTTTAAACGGTTTTTCCGGACTATTTTGATTTTGCCATGGGCTGTTCCCGGATTTGTCACGATTTTAATTTTTGCCGGTTTGTTTAACGATAGCTTCGGCGCAATGAATCATGACATCTTGGCTTTCTTTGGCATTGATCCGCTTCCGTGGATGACAGATGCGAATTGGTCGAGGCTGGCGCTGATCCTCATGCAAGGCTGGCTTGGTTTTCCGTATATCTTCCTTGTTTCAACGGGTGTTTTGCAATCGATTCCTGAAGATCTTTATGAAGCGGCGACAATTGATGGTGCTTCCATCTTCTCAAAGCTGAGATACATCACGCTCCCGATGGTGTTCATTGCGATGGCTCCGATTATCATTACGCAGTTCACATTTAATTTTAATAACTTCAATATTATTTATCTTTTCAATGGAGGCGGTCCGGCTGTTGCGGGATCAACAGCCGGCGGAACAGATATCCTCGTATCGTGGATTTATAAATTGACGATGCAGTCCAGCCAATATTCCCTTGCGGCTGCTTTAACCATTTTATTGTCTGTGTTTGTGATCGCCATTGCATTGTGGCAATTCAGACAGACGAAGTCTTTTAAAGAGGAGGGCTGAGACATGCTGGCAGATATGAAGGTCAGAAAATTTATGCGGCTCCTTTTCTCTTACTTGTTTTTAGCCTGCATGGCGGTCATCATTGTGTATCCTCTCCTTTGGACGGCAGGCGCCAGCTTTAATCCCGGCAACAGTTTAATCAGTACATCCCTCATTCCGAAGAATCCGACATTTGACCACTACAAAGAATTATTTGCGGGCAAAGAAAGCCTTCAATATGTGCAGTGGTATATCAATTCGATAAAAATCAGCCTGTTTACGATGGCTGGCTCACTGATCTGTGTGACGTTTACGGCTTATGCGTTTTCCCGCTTTCGGTTTAAAGGGAGGAAATACGCATTAACGCTCTTTTTATTGCTGCAAATGATTCCTCAGTTTTCTGCATTGATCGCCTTGTTTGTGCTGGCTCAAATGTTAGGAATGATCAACAGCCATTGGCTGCTGATCCTGCTTTATATCGGCGGCCTGATCCCGATGAATACGTACTTGATGAAAGGATATATGGATTCCATTCCGATTGATTTAGACGAAAGCGCAAAGATTGACGGGGCAAGCAGCACGAGGATCTTTTTGCAGATCATCCTGCCTTTGTCAAAACCGATGGCGGCAGTGGTTGCGATGAATGGATTTACCGGCCCGCTCGGAGATTTTGTTTTGTCATCAACGATATTGAGAACACCTGAATCATATACATTGCCCGTAGGCTTATTCAATTTAGTCAATGATGTCATGGGAGCAAGCTATACGACATTTGCGGCGGGTGCCTTGCTCATCAGCATTCCGGTTGCCGTCATCTTTATCATGCTGCAAAAGAATTTTGTGTCCGGATTAACCGCAGGCGGAACGAAAGGATAAGAGAATAAGGGGGAGAAAATCATGTCAAAGCTTGAAAAAAAGCACGTTACAAAAGCGAAATTTATGCTCCACGGAGGAGACTACAACCCTGATCAATGGCTGGATCGGCCGGATATTTTAGCCGACGATATAAAGCTGATGAAGCTTTCCCATACCAATACGTTTTCTGTCGGCATTTTTGCATGGAGTGCGCTTGAGCCGGAGGAAGGTGTATATCAATTTGAATGGCTTGATGATGTTTTTGACCGTATCCACAGTATCGGCGGCCGTGTCATTTTAGCAACGCCGAGCGGAGCGCGTCCTGCCTGGCTGTCGCAAACCTACCCTGAAGTGCTGCGGGTCAATGCCTCCAGAGTGAAACAGCTGCACGGCGGACGGCATAACCACTGCCTGACGTCCAAGGTCTATCGTGAAAAAACGCGGCACATCAACCGTTTATTAGCAGAAAGATACCGCGGACATCCATCGCTTTTCATGTGGCATATTTCCAATGAATATGGAGGAGAATGCCACTGTGACCTATGCCAGAACGCTTTCAGAGAGTGGCTGAGAATGAAATATGACAATAGTCTCAAGGCATTGAATAACGCGTGGTGGACACCGTTTTGGAGCCATACATTTAATGACTGGTCACAAATTGAAAGCCCTTCCCCGATTGGAGAAAATGGCTTGCACGGCCTGAACTTAGACTGGCGCCGGTTTGTCACGGATCAAACCATTTCCTTTTATGAAAATGAAATCGTACCGCTGAAAGAGCTGACGCCGGACATTCCGATAACAACGAATTTTATGGGTGATACACCAGATTTAATTCCTTATCAGGGTCTCGACTACAGCAAATTTGCAAAGCATGTGGATGTTATCAGCTGGGACGCTTATCCTGTGTGGCACAATGATTGGGAAAGCACAGCAGATTTGGCGATGAAGGTCGGCTTTATCAATGATCTGTACAGAAGCCTGAAGCAGCAGCCCTTTCTATTAATGGAGTGTACGCCTAGCGCTGTCAATTGGCATAACGTAAACAAAGCAAAACGCCCGGGCATGAACCTGCTTTCATCTATGCAAATGATTGCCCACGGGTCAGACAGCGTCCTCTATTTCCAATTTCGAAAATCACGAGGATCATCGGAAAAACTGCATGGGGCGATTGTGGATCATGACAACAGCACAAAGAACCGTGTCTTTCAAGAAGTGGCAAAAGTCGGGGAGACATTGGAACAGCTGTCTGAAGTCGTTGGAACGAAGAGACCGTCTGAAGCTGCTATTTTGTATGATTGGGAAAATAATTGGGCGCTTGAGGACGCTCAGGGATTTGCAAAAGCGACAAAGCGTTATCCGCAAACACTGCAGCAGCATTACCGCACATTCTGGGAACAGGATATCCCGGTCGACGTCATTACAAAAGAACAAGATTTTTCAGCGTATAAGCTGCTGATCGTCCCCATGCTGTATGTAATCAGTGAAGAAACCATTTCGCGATTAAAGAAGTTTACGGCTAACGGCGGAACCTTGGTGATGACCTATATCAGCGGAATCGTCAACGAGCATGACTTAACGTATACAGGCGGCTGGCACCCAGACTTGCAAACGATATTTGGAATTGAGCCGCTCGAAACAGATACGCTGTATCCGAAAGACCGAAATGCCGTCAGCTACCGCAATCAAACGTATGAAATGAAAGATTATGCAACGGTGATCGAATTGAAAGCCGCAACGGCAGAGGGTGTGTATCAGGATGACTTTTATGCGCATACCCCTGCGGTTACAAGCCATCAATATGAACAAGGAAAAGCGTATTTTATCGGCGCGCGTTTAGAGGATCAATTTCACCGGGATTTTTATCAAAGTTTGATAAAAGAACTGTCTTTGTCTCCGGTTTTTCCGGTTAAGCATGGTAAAGGCGTCTCCGTACAGGCGAGACAGGATCAGCACAATGACTATATCTTCATCATGAATTTTACGGAACAACAGCAGCTGGTTTCGTTTGATAAGCGTGTGAAGGATATCGTTACTGGTGAAATGCTTTCAGGAGACCTGATCTTGGAAAAATATGAAGTGAGAATTGTCGTGAACTCACATTGAGGTGTGCCTCCGCTCTATATGGGCGGGGTCTTTTTTGAAATCGCTTACGTGAGAGGGTGGAAATATGAAAAGCAGAATCATCGTGCTGTTAGCCGCTGTCATCGTCTGGAGCGGGATCGGAAGTTCGACGGGATATGCCGCCGCAGAGGGGGAGAAATATGTGTCAGAGCTTCAGGCAAATGACCTTTTTGTTAAAAAGGTAGCGGGCATGAACAAGGACTTTATCAAAGGAGTTGACGTGTCGAGCATTATTGCTTTAGAAAACAGCGGTGTAACCTTTTACAATGCAAGCGGAAAACGTCAGGACATCTTTACAACCTTAAAGCAAGCAGGTGTCAACTATGTCCGCGTCCGCATTTGGAATGACCCGTATAACGCTTATGGCAATGGTTATGGGGGAGGCAGTAATGATGTTCAAAAAGCCATCCAAATCGGAAAAAGAGCAACCGCGAACGGGATGAAGCTGCTGGCAGATTTTCATTATTCCGATTTCTGGGCAGATCCTGCAAAACAGAAGGTGCCAAAGGCTTGGGCGAACTTAAGCTTCGAAGCTAAGAAAGCGAAGCTCTATGGATTTACAAAACAAAGTCTGCAAGCCATGGTCAAGGAAGGCATTGATATCGGTATGGTACAGGTCGGAAACGAAACAACAGGAGCATTTGCCGGGGAAACGGATTGGAAGAAGATGAGTCAATTATTCAATGAAGGAAGCCGGGCAGTCAGGGAAACAAATCGTGACATATTGATCGCGCTGCATTTCACCAACCCAGAAACGTCGGGACGATATTCATATATTGCTGAAACCCTCAACAAAAATAAAGTCGATTATGATGTATTTGCCAGCTCGTATTATCCATTCTGGCACGGTACGTTACACAATTTGTCCTCCGTGCTGAAAGCTGTTGCGGATACGTACGGCAAAAAAGTCATGGTGGCGGAAACGTCATACACCTATACGGCTGAAGACGGAGACGGACATGAAAACACAGCGCCTAAAAGCGGTCAGACGCTGCCATACCCGATTTCAGTGCAAGGCCAGGCAAATGCCGTAAGAGATGTGATGGACGCAGTGGCAAAGACAGGAACAGCCGGATTGGGCGTTTTTTATTGGGAGCCTGCGTGGATTCCGGTCGGCCCGAAGACGCAATTGGAGAAAAATAAAACGATATGGGAAACATATGGTTCCGGATGGGCCTCCAGCTATGCAGCCGAATACGATCCTGAAGACGCAGGTAAGTGGTATGGAGGAAGTGCAGTGGATAATCAAGCTTTGTTTGATTTCAACGGACATCCGCTGCCGTCCTTACAGGTATTCAAATACGCGGAAACAGGCCATATCCCGAAAAAATAATGAAAATCCATGAGGTGTAACAACGCATTGTTATCTCTCATGGATTCTTTTATTTTACATCTACTAAAATAAAACACTCATCATCGTTCTTGGGCTCAGCTTGAAGAGATGAGAGGATTTTGTTTTTCAGCTCAGCTATAGGCAAATCAGGATGATTCTTTATTAAACGGTGTAAATAACATGATGCCGTCGGGTCCATCACACCGTCTGTATACAGAAGCAGCCTTCCGCCGCGTGTATAGTGAAGGCTGCTTGACTGAAACACCGCTTCTTCAAACATCCCAATCGGCGGTGCGGTTGCGTCCAGCGTTGATTGGGTTCCCTCGGCATCCTGCCATAATGCGGGCGGATGGCCCGCGTTGACATAATCAATTCTTTGCCGGTCTGTATCAATGATGAGGCAAATGGCGGTACAGTAATGCCTTGCTTCCTCGTCGTTTTGAAACAAACTGTGAAGATGGTAGTCTAGTTCCTTCATGACTTTGTCGGGACTGATCCCTTGTGTCATTAATCGCTGGAATAAAGGGTGGAGGGACATCGTAACTAATGCAGAAGAAATGCCGTGTCCCATCACATCAAGGAGGATCAAGCCGTAGCGGTGCTCATCGATTTGATAAAATCCATATAAGTCGCCTGATAAGTCACTGGATGCTTTATAATACGAATCAATCTGAATTTGATCATTCAAGATCGGTTCGGTCAATGAATTTTCTTGAATCTTCCTGGCGAGTTCAAGCTCTCTTTTTGTATTCGATCTGAATTGCTGATTTTGCTTATTGATCGCAAGAAGCTCTTCTTGTTTCACCTTCAGCGTCTGCAAAGCAATTTCCAGCTCCGCATTTGCTTTCTGTTTGGCGAGCAGTGCTTCCTCAGCCGCGTTTCTGGCAATCAGCAGCTCATTTTCATATTCGTTTCGCTTCCGCATCGGAATGACAACGCATTCTGTTACAGCGGCTTCCTGATCCGCTCTCCGAACTGCGTTTACAAGGACGGGGACTTCTTCCCCATTGTTTGTTTCCAGGGAGATGTACATTTCTTCAATGTGTTGTTCAAGCTGCAAAAGCGGAACAAAATAAAGCTGATAAAAAAGCTTTGCAGGAACGGTTAAAAGAGCATTGATATGCTGACCGATCACCTGTTCCGATTCGTAATCAAGAATCTTAAGCAAGGTGTGATTGACAGCAAAAATTGTACCCTCTTCAGATAAAGTAAGGAAACCGCATGGTGCATAATTCAATTGTTGATCCATTCAGAGGGTCACCTCTATCCCTTTCGTTCCTAAATCACGTATGCGTTCAAATAATCGCTGATCAGCTGTATTGTCTCTTCGGGATGGCTCATATGCGGGCAGTGCCCGTTGGCTTTCATCTGTATGAGTGTGCTGTAAGGGAGATGCTTTTGCATATACTCACCTACTAATGACGGTGCAATGACATCATTCGAACATTGCAGGATAAGCGAAGGCACGGTCACCTTTGGAAGATCTTTTCGATGATCTGAAAAAAACGCCGCCTTCGCGAATTGCCGTGCGATGATAGGATCAGTAGAACAAAAACGGCTTTCCAGCTCTTCCTTAATTTCTGGCCGATCCGGCTGATTCACTACGGTCGCCGCAAAAACGGTTGCCCAGCCTATGTAGTTTTTCTCCATCATATCTATTAACCCAAGGAGCTGCTCTTCCTCAAAACCCCCGTAATACTCAGGCGGATCATTTAAATAGCAAGGAGAAGGCCCCACCATAATCAGTTGTGAAAAAAGCTCGGGACGTCGTAATGATGCAAGCATGCCAATCACAGCCCCCACAGAATGCCCCACAAAAACGGCTTTTGACAGATCTAACGCTTCACAAACATCCAGAACATCCTGGGCATAGCCGTCAAGTGTGCGGTAACGAACCATATCATATGCGTGCAAATCAGAATTTCCCGCACCTACATAATCAAATAGAATCAGCTGGTATTCGTCTTCAAAGGCAGGAACTACGGCATCCCACACGCTTTGATCACACCCGAATCCAGGTGCAAATACAATTGGTGTTGTGCCGTTCCCCCTCACCTTCACATGATTCCTAGTCAAAATAGCTTGATCCATAGTCGGCTCCTTTCAGCTAAAACGACATGAAGATTAATATGTATATCATACCACTTCAAGGCGTGAATTGCGGGCTTTCTATGAAAGTAAATAGGCGTCTTGCAGAAAGAGGACATGCGGCATGGAGAGCTGGATTGATTGGAAGATGTAGCGGAAGGATTGCCTAGGTGCCGGATATAATATAAAGCGGTAATATCATCTGAATGACACAAATGACATTTGTCATCTCAAATCATGACACCCCTTACTAAAATCATCTGATTCGGTATTTTACAATCAATGTAAGCAATCAGGAGGTGCTCATAAAATGAATGAGGTTGTGTCAGTAAGAAATGTCACAAAACATTTTCAGCAAAAAACAGCAGTGAAGAACATTCATTTCAGCATAGGAAAAGGAGAGATCGTGGCCATCCTTGGCCCGAATGGCGCAGGGAAGACAACAGCGATCTCTATGATGCTGGGATTGCTGAAGCCAAGTGAGGGTGAAATCAAATTATTTAACCGTCAGCCTGATGAAAAACAGGTGCGTGAAAAAATCGGTACCATGCTGCAGGAAGTAAGTGTCATGCCGGGATTAAAGGTCTGCGAAACCCTCGAGCTTATCCGCAGTTATTATCCCCATCCATTATCCATGAAAGAGCTTGTCTCGCTGACAGCACTCACAAAAGAAGATTTGAAAACACCGGCAGAGAAATTATCCGGCGGACAAAAACGCCGTCTGAGCTTTGCTTTGGCACTTGCCGGCAATCCGGAGTTACTTGTATTTGATGAACCGACTGTCGGAATGGACACGACATCAAGACACCAGTTTTGGAAGACAGTGAACAGCTTGGCGGATCAAGGAAAGACCATTATTTTTTCAACTCATTATTTACAGGAAGCAGATGATGCCGCGCAGCGCATTTTGTTTTTTGCTGAAGGACGGCTTGCCGCAGACGAAACGCCGAAGCAAATCAGAGCAAGGATTCAGAAGCAGTCTGTTTCCTTTAAGGTTTCATCGGATGAATCATTGGAAAAGCTCTATCGGCATCCGGAAGTAGAACGAGTGACTCAAAAGCATCAGCGAGTCAGCATTCAAACGTCAAATACTGATAAAGTGTTAGGGCTCATCTTTCAAGAAAACATCAATGCACATGATATTCGAATCGAACAAGGAACGCTCGATGAGGCATTTCGACAGCTTGCTGACGGGAACAGGGAGGCGATGTGAGATGAACATGCTGCGGAAACAGTGCATAGCTGAAATGAAAAGGGTGCTCAGGAATAAATACTTTGTGTTTTGGTCGCTTGTTATGCCGATTGCCTTTTACTATCTCTTTACAAACGTAGTGAATACCAATGTTCCTGACAAGGATGCCTGGAATGCCCATTATTTAATGTCAATGACCACCTTCAGCGTAATGGGTTCGTCTATGATGACGCTTGGAATCCGTTTGGTACAAGAACGGGCACAAGGCTGGTCAGTTTTTATCCGCATCACGCCTCTGCCGGATCATATTTATTTGGCGGCTCAGATGATCGGGCAAAGTGTCATTCATCTTTTATCTATTACTGTCATCTTTCTTGCCGGCGCCATCATAAACGGCATTGACTTGTCACCGTTTGAATGGGTCATGAGCGGGCTTTGGATTTTAATTGGGGCATTTCCGTTTTTAGCGTTAGGGACATTAATCGGTCTCATGAGAAAAGTAGAAACGGCAGCCGGGGTCAGTAATGTGCTTTACATGCTGCTGGCGATAAGCGGGGGCATGTGGATGCCGATCGAGGTCATGCCGGACATATTGAAAAACATAGGTCAATGGCTCCCGTCTTATCATTTTGGGAGCGGAGCGTGGGCTCTTGTTCAAGGCGAGCTTCCAACCTGGAAAAATATTCTGATGTTAATCGCTTATTTAGTGATCTTCATGCTACTATTTAAGTATATAAGAAGAAAACAAGAAGCGGTGTAATACATGAAACTCATAAATTCCATATTTCCAAAGCATTTCGGTTTTTTCCCTTATATCTTTTTGGTGTATACCATTATGCCGTTTCTTTCTTTATTGAGAGAATCAGGCAGCAAACAAGTGCTGGGATATGGCATGCTGCTCCTATTTGTTGTGACATATCGTCAATTGTTCGTCAGTGCGGACAGACCTTCATTTACGTATTGGTTATGCGCGCAAATGGCCATTATTTTTATTTATAGTTTGTTTTATCATATCAGCTATATTTATTTAGGCTTTTTCCCGGCAAACTTTGTGGGCTATTACCGTGAGAAAACGAAGTTCAACCGTGCTTTCTTTGGGCTTGTCTTCATGCTGATATTTCCTTGCCTGTATCATTTTCTGGCGGATTCGGCTTCGATCAGGGAGCTGTTTTCTGTTCTTCCGTTTCTGGTCATTATGCTGATTTCTCCCTTCGGAATTCGTTCCATGTTTCGAAGAATAGAGCTTGAAAAAAAGCTTGACCAAGCCAACGAACATATAAAGGAACTCACCAAAAGGGAGGAACGTGTTCGGATAGCCCGCGATCTTCATGATACACTCGGCCATACCCTCTCGCTCCTCACGTTAAAAAGCCAGCTGATTCAGCGGCTGGCGGCAGCAGATGCAGAACGGACCAAGCTTGAAGCGAAAGAAATGGAAACAAGCTCGCGTGCGGCACTCAAACAAGTTCGTGAGCTTGTAGCGGATATGAGAACGGTCACCATGACGGAGGAGCTAGCCAACATTCGGCACATTTTAAGAGCGGGTAATATTACTTTTCAATACGAAGGGGCCGAAGATTTTTCAGACATATCCCCCGTCACTCAAAATATTGTCAGTATGTGTATGCGGGAGGCAGTGACAAATATCATCAAGCACAGCAAAGCGACCCATTGTGCAGTCACCATTTCTCAATATGCCGACAAAATGACCGTTCTCATACGGGATGACGGAACAGGAGCGGTGAAGGAGAAGATGTTTGGGAATGGATTGCGGGGAATGGAAGAGCGGCTGATGTTTATTGACGGAGAGATGACTCTTTCAGACCATAACGGAACGGTGTTGACACTGACGATTCCGCTCATTAGAAAAGCAGAATGATAGGAGGACGAAATAGATGATTCGTCTATTTATTGCTGAGGATCAGCGAATGCTTTTAGGCGCTCTGGGATCCTTGCTTGACCTGGAAGAGGATATGAAGGTCATCGGACAAGCGTTAAATGGAGAAGAGGCGCTGAAAGCCATTCTCAGGCTGGAGCCGGATGTCTGCATCATGGACATTGAAATGCCGGTTTACAGCGGGCTGGAGGTTGCAGAGGAGCTAATGAAAAAAGGCTGTAAAAGCAAGGTCATTATTCTGACAACCTTTGCCCGCCCAGGATATTTTGAACGCGCCGTCAAAGCCGGCGTACACGGATATCTTTTGAAGGATGGGGAAATTGACGATCTGGCGGATGCCATACGAAAGTGTGTAAAGGGAAAACGGATGTTCAGCCCGGAATTAACCTTCAACATGATTCGTGATGAAAATCCGCTGACTGTAAGAGAACAAGAAATACTGAGGCTGGCTGCTTTAGGCAAGACAACAAAAGACATCACACTTGAACTCTATTTATCTCAAGGCACAGTCCGAAACTATATCTCAGAAATCATCCAAAAACTGAATGCGAAAAACCGGACAGAAGCGGCTAGTATTGCTGAGGAGAAAGGATGGATTTAATGAGGAATCTGGTTAATCATACATAACCAGGTTCCTTTTTATTTACAGGTTTATTTTTGGCCGACTTATTTGTCCATCCGCAAAGCTTGTACTATACACCAGTGTTATGGAATATGTCAGGTTCAGCGTTCATCGGTGCTTTTTTGTTTGAAACTCTTTTGCGCTAATGAGAGGAGGCGCGGGTTGGATCGTCCTTCTCAGGGCTCTTTCATTCCTCTATCTCTTTGTGAAAACATATAAGAAATACGCAGGAACATTAAAAAGCAGTATCAGCCCTTTTGAACGCTCTGTCCTATGTACAGGCGTTTTTTTATTGCTGAAATCATTAGAAAATGCTTTCAATTTTGTGTCCAAATAGTGTACGATATTGGTAAAAGCTTTAACTTCAGGTCATCAGATGACCAGATCATATATTGGGGATGAGAGAGGGGTTCATCATGAAAGTCTCACTTTTTGTCACTTGTCTTGTTGATATGTTTCAAACAAACGTAGGAAAAGCAACGGTAGAGCTGCTTGAGCGGCTCGGATGTGAGGTTGATTTTCCGGAGGGGCAGATCTGCTGCGGCCAGCCGGCTTACAACAGCGGTTATGTCAATGACGCCAAAAAAGCAATGAAACGAATGATTGAAACGTTTCAGGAGTCAGATTATGTCGTCAGTCCATCCGGTTCCTGCACCACAATGTTCAGGGAGTATCCGCACCTGTTTAAAGATGATCCGAAATGGGCGGATAAAGCGCAGAAGCTGGCGGATAAAACGTATGAATTAACAGATTTTATCGTCAACGTCCTTGGGGTAGAGGATGTCGGCGCGACCCTTCATAAAAAAGCGACCTTACATACGTCATGCCATATGACGAGGCTGCTCGGCGTATCGGAGGAGCCGATGAAACTGCTGAGCCATGTGAAGGGGCTTGAATTCACGTCACTTCCGGGGAAACACAACTGCTGCGGATTCGGAGGAACGTTCTCTGTTAAAATGGCGCAGATTTCTGAGCAGATGGTTGATGAGAAAGTCGCATGTGTGGAGGAAACGGGAGCAGAGGTGCTCATCGGCGCTGACTGCGGCTGTTTGATGAATATCGGGGGACGGCTCGGCCGAAAAGACAAGAATGTCAAAGTGATGCACATCGCCGAAGTGCTCAACAGCAGATAACACTGGATACAGAGGGGGAAAAGGATCATGGCGATGAAAATCGGTACTGACGCTTTTAAAGAGCGGGTATCACAGGGGATCGATAATGAATTTATGAGAGGCGCTGTTTCGGGTGCGCAGGAGCGTCTGCGGACGAGACGGCTGGAAGCAGCCGAAGAGCTGGGAAACTGGGAAGAATGGCGTTCGTTATCTGAGGAGATCAGACAGCATGTCCTTGAAAATCTTGATTTTTATTTGGAGCAGCTTGCATCCAATGTATCAAGCAGAGGAGGACACGTTTATTTTGCTGAGACAGCTGAAGAAGCATCCTCTTATATCCGCAGCGTGATTCAAAAGAAAAACGGCAAAAAAATCGTAAAGTCTAAATCTATGGTGACAGAAGAAATCAATCTGAATGAAGTGCTGGAGAAGGAAGGCTGCGAAGTCGTCGAAACTGACCTCGGCGAATATATTTTGCAGATTGATGATCACGACCCGCCGTCACATATTGTGGCACCGGCTCTTCATAAAAATAAAGAGCAGATTCGCGATGTGTTTAAAGAAAGACTGGACTATAAACACACAGAAAAACCGGAAGAGCTCGTTATGCATGCGCGCGGCATCCTCCGGAAAAAATTCCTGGAAGCCGATATCGGCATTACCGGCTGCAACTTTGCCATTGCCGACACGGGTTCAGTCAGCCTTGTAACCAATGAAGGAAACGGGCGGCTTGTCACGACATTGCCTAAAACACAAATCACTGTCATGGGAATGGAGCGCATTGTCCCGTCATTTTCCGAATTTGAAGTGCTTGTCGGCATGCTGACAAGAAGTGCTGTCGGACAGCGGCTGACGAGTTATATCACGGCCTTAACCGGCCCCAAACTGGAAGACGAAATCGACGGCCCGGAGGAATTCCATCTTGTCATTGTTGACAATGGCCGGTCCAACATTCTCGGCACCGAATTTCAGTCTGTGCTGCAATGTATCCGCTGTGCTGCCTGTATCAATGTCTGCCCTGTGTACCGCCATGTCGGCGGACACTCATACGGCTCGATTTACTCGGGGCCGATCGGGGCCGTTTTATCGCCGCTGCTCGGCGGTTATGACGATTATAAGGAGCTGCCGTACGCGTCTACACTGTGCGCGGCTTGTTCAGAAGCCTGCCCGGTCAAAATCCCGCTTCATGAGCTGCTTCTCAAGCATCGTCAGAACATCGTCGAAAAAGAAGGCAGAGCGCCGATCAGTGAAAAGCTTGCGATGAAAGCATTCGGTCTTGGGTCTTCCTCTTTGTCGCTTTATAAAATGGGCTCAAAATGGGCGCCGGCCGCCATGACGCCTTTTACAGAGGATGACAAAATTTCAAAAGGGCCCGGCCCGCTTAAAGGCTGGACGCAAATCCGCGACTTCCCGGCACCGCATAAATCAAGATTCAGAGACTGGTTTACAGACAGAGAAACAAGTGAACGCACGAAGGAGGAGCAGTGATGACGAAGGGAACCATTCAGAATCAAGAGAGCTTTTTAAACCGGATCGCGTCACGCCTTGGCCGAGACAGAAGAACGGGTGGCGTGGCCGTCCCGGAGTGGGCGCATCAGCCGCAATATAAAACATTTGAAGGGTATTCGGCCGATGACTTAGTCACGGTGCTCAAAAACCATTGTGTCAAAATCCATACTGAGCTGATTGAGACGGATTCAATCGGTTTGTACGATGCCTTGCGCGAACAAGTCAGCCGGTTTTCCGGAGGGCCTGTCATCATTCCGAAGGACCCCCGGTTTGAGGCTTACGGTTTAAATAGCCTGCTCACCAAAGACTGGCCTGGTGAAGGAACGCAAGTCTGGGAATGGGATGCTGACCAAGGTGAAGAAAATATCAAAAAAGCGGAGCAAGCGAATGTGGGGATTACATTCAGTGAAATCACACTGGCCGAGTCGGGTACGGTTGTCCTTTATTCTTCAAAAGACATCGGCCGCTCTGTCAGTCTTCTGCCGACAACCTATATTGCCATTGTGCCGAAATCAAGCATAGTGCCGAGAATGACACAAGCCAGTGATATCATCCGGCAAAATATCGCTGACGGCATCACGGTTCCCTCATGCATTAACTACATTACAGGACCGAGCAACTCCGCCGACATCGAAATGGATTTGGTGGTCGGTGTTCACGGTCCGGTTAAAGCGGCTTATATTCTCGTATCTGACCGCTGATCTAAAAAAGCCCGGCAACTTATGTCGGGCTTTCTGCTTGAAAAAACTTCATTTTCCAAAAATTTGGCCGATGAGAAGAATATGACGTGAAAAAGGAGGGAACGAAATGAAAAAATGGCTGATCATAGCTGTTTCACTAGCGATTGCGATCGTTCTGTTTATGTATACAAAAACAGAAGCAAAGGCGGCCGGTATGACATTAGGCTATACAACTGGGGATACGGCATCATACAATTCTCTTACGAAATACCATAAATATATCAGCTCCATTGCCACTGATACGTTTGCGTTTGATAAAAACGGACGTGTGATTGGCGATGTCCCGAGCAAGCAGCTTACATACGCGAAAAAAAATAAAATCAAAACGTGGGCCGTCATTTCCAATTATAATGACGCTATTTATGATTTTGACGGAAACTTAGCGAATCGGGTCATGACTGACAAAACAGCGAGAAAACGATTCACAGACCAGCTCATTTCTTTGGCAAAAAAGCACCACTATTACGGAGTCAATATTGACTTTGAGGCAGTTAATCCGAAAGACCGTTCTGCATACTCAAGTTTCATTCAATATGTCTCACAAGCTTTGAAAAAGAAACATATCAAAACAATGGTTTCCGTTCCGGCCAAAAGCGCCGATGATAAAAACGATGACTGGAGCTGGCCGTATGATTATGCGAAAATCGGGAAATATGCCGACTATGTGCAAGTCATGACTTACGACGAACACGGCATTTGGGGCGAACCGGGCTCAGTGGCAAGCACAAGCTGGATCAAGCGCTCGCTGCAGTTTTCTGTCAAAAAAATCAAAGCAAACAAAGTGATCATGGGGGTCCCTGCGTACGGCTATGATTGGGATCTGAAAGACGGAAGCAGCAGCTCAGCGAAGGAATGGAATGACATCAAGTCTCTCATTAAGAAGCAGAAAGCAAAGCCGGCATTCAATAAAAAAACAGGTTCTATGACGTTTTCTTACACTGACAAAAAGAAACATAAACATGTCGTTTGGTATGAAAATGAAAAAACAATCGAAACAAAAAGCCGTCTAGCGAAAAAATATAAAATAGCCGGTGTCTCTGTCTATGCTTTAGGACACGAATCGGAATCCTTCTGGAAGGCCATTCAGAAAGGGACAAAATAACAATTTCTTTTTTCTCGCAAGTTATTGACAGAGAAAAGAGAAGCACGTATATTATGTTAATATATTCAGATCATAAAATTTAAGTTTTTCAGAAAACTAAAACACATAGATTGGGAGCAGTAAAAGAAAGGTATCAGAACAGAGAGCTGCGGGATGGTGCGACGCAGCCTGATTCTTCTTTGAACTCGCCCGGGAGTGGTAGGACGAAACGGAATAGATTGAATATTCCCCATGTTTTAACGGCTAACCTTCGTTACAGGGTCAAAAAGCTGGATTCTTCTAGGAAGGATCAACAAGAGTGGTACCGCGGTCAGCCGAAGGCTCGTCGTCTCTTTATCTATTCGTATAGATAAGAGACGGCGGGCTTTTTTTGTTTTTGAAGACGAGAAGGAGAGGAAAAAGAGGATGAAAAAGGACAATCAGACGTTAAAACGCACGATGACGTCCCGCCATATTATGATGATGGCGCTGGGCGGTGCAATCGGAGCAGGTTTATTTAAAGGAAGCAGTTCGGCAATCGATGTGGCAGGGCCATCGGTCATTATCGCATACCTGCTCGGCGGCATTATTTTGCTGTTTATAATGCAGGGGCTCGCAGAAATGGCTGTGCGCAACCGAAACGCGAGAACCTTCCGTGATCTTGTGCAGCAGGTGTTAGGAAATTACGCTGCATATTTCTTGGACTGGATCTACTGGAAAATGTGGGTGCTTAACATTGCGGCTGAGGCTGTTGTAGCTGCGATCTTTATTCAATATTGGCTGCCGGGCTGCCCGATCTGGGTGCTGGCATTAGCAATTTCTCTTGTTGTTACGATTGTGAACTTGCTTTCTGTAAAAATCTTCGCCGAAACTGAGTATTGGCTGGCTATGATCAAGATTACCGTTATTGTTATCTTTATTTTATTAGGATTGCTGCTCTTATTTGTATCATTCGGTGATCATACAGCTGCCGGGTTTTCGAATCTGACAGAGCACGGCGGATTTTTCCCGCACGGAGGCACCGGGCTGATCACGGCCATGCTTGTCGTCATCTATTCCTATGGCGGTACAGAAATTATCGGTGTGACGCTGGCTGAGACAAAAAATCCGGAACAGGTTGTCCCGAAAGCAGTCCGCAGCACATTAACACGGATTGTCGCATTCTACCTGCTTCCGTTTTTCATCATTGTCAGTCTGATCCCGTGGAATCAAGTGAATTCAGTTCCTGAAAGTCCTTTTGTGATGGTCTTTAAAATGGTAGGCATTCCGGGGGCGGATCATATCATGAATGCAGTCATCCTGCTTGCCATCATTTCCTCTATGAATTCAGGTTTATACGGATCGTCCCGCATTTTGTATACACAGGCAACTGACGGAAGACTGCCGCGGATCTTTTCTAAGCTTTCATCGAAAAACGTCCCGATGTTTGCGATACTGATGTGCACGTCTTCTCTATATATTGGCGTATTGATTTCTCTGTTCGCAGGAAGCCAAACGTTTAATTACTTAATGGGTTCATTGGGATATACCGTTTTATTCATTTGGCTGATCATCGGATTCGCCCATTTGAAATCGAGAAAAGAGCAAACTGAAACACCTGCTTATTATGTCAAATGGTTCCCGTACACGACATGGTTTGCGGTTCTGGCATTACTCGCCATTCTGATCGGGGTCATCATGACAACGTCAATTGTCATTACGCTCATCACTGCGGCGATCTACCTTTTGATTACAGTTGCATATTTGGTCAAAGGACGCAAGTATCAGTAAATAAGAAAAACCCTCTTGCCACATCCGGCAAGAGGGTTTTTCTTATTGTGCGGCCTTCTCCTTTACACCAATCGACGCGGTTTTCTGTGCTTTGGATTTCGAATTCACGAGGCAGATGCTCGTGACAATCAGCAGCAGACCCGCGAAGAGGCTTAAGGTGAGCGGTTCATGCAGGAAAATGGAGCTGGCCACGATTGAATATGAGCGGGATCAAAAAAGTATATGATGCGACCTTGCTTGCTTCTCCTGAACCGACAAGGGTAAAAAAGACAAGCCAGCCGAGCGCGATGACGAATACAGAGATGAACAGCAGGCTCGTGATAAAAGGAGCTGTCCATTGGATCGCGGAAAAGCTTTCTGTCCCAAAGCCGGATATCAACAGAAACACGCTTCCGATCGTCAGCTGCAAGGCGACCATCCAAATGGAATCGACGCGGCTCCCTGTTTTTTTCATATATACCGTCCCGAACGCCCAGCTGATTGCGGAACCGAGAGCGAGCAGAACCCCAATGACAGAAATATGCCCGCCAAAGCCCGCGGCACTAATGACCGCTACACCCGCAAAACCGAGGATCAGCCCGATCACTTTCATCGCAAACATCGATTCGCCAAGCCACAGCCAAGAAAACACACCCATCAGCACCGGCTGAAAGAAGACGATAGCGGAAAACAAGCCGGCTGGAAGATAATTCAGCCCGATCGTTTGCAGACCATAGAATAATGTAATATTTAAAATCGCAGAAACAAGATAAATCGGCCATGTTTCTTTTAAGCGCAATTTATGAATGCGCGGCAGTGCGACAATGACTAATAAAAGTCCGCCGATCAGCGTCCGGATGCCCGCGAACAACAATGGCGGCGAATAGGCGAGCGCTGCTTTCGACAGCGGCCAATTGACGCCCCACATGATGACGAGAAAGGCGAGCAGGAGCGCTGTCCGCGTTTTTGAGAGCTGGTTCACTTTTTGATCACTCCTTGTAGAACTTTTCCATCATATGATACGGTAGAATATAAGATAAATAAAATGAATCTTTTTTATAAGGAGCATAAGTAAATTGTTATGACCATTACACAATTAAGGGTTTTCGTAAAAATAGCTGAAACGGGGAGTTTTACAAAAGCGGGGCAGGCGCTGAACATGACGCAGCCGGCTGTCAGCCATGCGATTTCTGCCATTGAAGCAGAGCTTGATGTGAAGCTGATCATCCGTGACCGCCGCAATGGCCTGATGCTGACCGAAACAGGAAAAAAGGTTTTAGTCCACATCAGGGAAGTTTTAAAAGGTGTTGAAAAAGTTGAACAAGTCGCGGCCGCGGAAAAAGGCTTCGAATTGGGAACGATCCATATTGGCACATTCTCAACTGCCTCGGCTTATTTTATGCCGAAGCTGATCAGTGAGTTTAAACAAAAATATCCGAAACTGGAGCTCGTACTGCATGAGGGAACCGTAAATGAAGTTAAGGAGTGGCTTCACACGCGGATGATAGATGTCGGCATTCTTCTGTATCCAACAGACGAGATGGAGTACATTCATCTGAAAAAAGATAAAATGGCCGTCGTGCTCAGAGATGATCATCCGCTTTGCAGCCGTTCAGCCATTACGCTGAAAGATCTCGATCATGAACCAATAATCGTCTGTGACGGCGGCTATGAATCACCTTTTCACGATATGTTCAGGCAGGCGGGCGCTACGCTGAACGCCGCTTTTACAGTCTATAACATGAACACCTCGATCAATATGATCAGAGAAGGCTTGGGGCTGGCGATTTTATCAGAAATGTCCATGTCGGGAATGCCGCTGCCGGAGCATGTGGTGACGCGGGATCTCGATCCGCAGGTGTATCGGGATGTGCAGCTTGCCGTTCCTTCATTACATGAGGCTTCTTTGGCGGCTAAGCTTTTCATTGAGATGGCACAGGAACTGTTTGCGTAAAAATCAAAATGAAGAAACGTAATTTTTATTGTTCGAATTTCATCGAATCAAATTCTTTTCATCCTAAACGCAGTTGTGTTATGGTGTGATAGAAGTCCTTTCGATAAAGACATAACAGCATGAGGCTGTTTACTTATATCACAACTGCAAAGGAGAACAATATGTCTAACAACCAACGCAAAGATACCTTGCTTTCTGTCTTGAATTTATCTCCTGTTGTTCAAGGGGGAACGATAACAGAGTCATTCCGAAACAGCATGGATTTGGCGCGCCGTGCAGAGGAGTGGGGCTATCACCGCTATTGGCTTGCAGAGCATCATAATATCGAAGGTGTCGCAAGCTCTGCCACCGCCGTACTGATCGGCCATATTGCCGGCGGCACAAAGAAAATCCGCGTCGGTTCCGGCGGTATTATGCTTCCGAATCACTCGTCACTTGTAATCGCTGAACAATTCGGCACACTGGAAACACTGTATCCCGGACGGATTGATCTGGGGCTCGGACGTGCACCGGGAACAGACCAATTGACTGCAAGGGCGCTCCGCAGAAACATCAGCAGCGGTGAAGATTTCCCAGAACAATTAGAGGAACTGCGCAATTACTTTAAACCGTCAGGAAACGTGCGCAATCAAGTCCGCGCCATTCCGGGAGAGGGCATAGATGTGCCGATTTGGCTGCTGGGCTCAAGCGATTTTAGTGCCCGTCTTGCAGGTGAGCTGGGCCTTCCGTTTGCATTCGCTGCTCATTTCTCACCGGCGAATACGGTTCCCGCTTTGGAGCTGTACCGCAATTCCTTTACACCGTCAGAAGTGCTCGATGAACCGTATGCGATGGTCGGCGTAACGATTATCGCCGCAGATACAAACGAGAAAGCGCAGCATCTGGCTACATCGCATTACCAGCGATTCCTTGATCTTGTCCGCGGCACGCCGAACCAGCTGAAGCCGCCAGTAGAAGACATGGATCAAATCTGGAGCCCATATGAAAAAGCAATGGTTCATGAGCAGCTTAGTTCAACCATCGTTGGCGGTCCTGAAGAAGTGAAAGAAAAGCTTGAAGACTTTGTCAAAACGACTCAGGCCGATGAAATTATGGTCAACTCAGAAACCTTTGAACACGCTGACAGAATGCGTTCATTTGAAATCGTGGCTGACATTTGGAAAAACAGATAAAGGCCATAAAAAAAGCAATGTAAAGGGGAAACCCATACATTGCTTTTTTATTCATTCAGCTTTCTTGCGGACTGACGGATGATCAGCTCAGGCTCAAAAATGACATCTTCCTGCTTAGGCTTTTTATGCTCTAAACAGTCAATAACATATTTTGCAGCCGCTTTTCCCAGCACAGACTTTGGGTGCTTCACAGAGGTTAATTTCACCTCAGAGATTTGCGCGAAATGGGAATCATCATACCCAACGATGGACATATCCTCAGGCACCTTGATATCCATCTCCCGAAGCATATCAATAACCTTCAGTGCAATTTCATCATTATAGCAAAGAATAGCAGTCGGCATGTTTTTGCTGTTTTTCTCCAATGTCTCTTTTACTTTCTCCAGCAGCTTTGATTCCTTTTCTTCCGTCGTAAACGTCACAATCATATCCGGAGAAGGAAATAACTCACGCTCGCGATGCGCCTGTATAAATCCGTTCATCCGTTTGACACCCTGCGTGTCATCAGCTTTAAAAATACCCATCATGTGCGTATGGCCGAGAGAGAGCAGGTGCTCGGCCGCCATCATGCCGCCTTTCACATCATCCAGAGTAAAACTTGGTGCGGCAAGCTCGGCGTATGACGCATTAATCATCGCAAAAGGAATGCCGTTTTTTTCTAAATTGAGATAGTAGCCAATATTCGGCGTTTGCAGAGCGCTTTTTGTCGGTTCTACAATCAATCCGTCAATATGCTGTGACAGCAGGTTTTCTAATCCTCTGCGTTCATTATCCGGATTGTTGTTTGTGCTTGTCAGAAGCATAGAATATCCCTGCTCGCTTAAATAAGACTCGATTCCCCTAATGATGCTCGGAAAAATATAGTCTGATATGTAGGTCGTCAGAACGCCGATCGTTTTATTGGAATGCAGCGCTGATTTAGCAGAGCGTGAAGCGACAAAGGTGCCCCCGCCTTGCACGCTGTAAAGCAGGCCTTGCGATACGAGGTCTCCGATGGCTTTACGAATGGTATGCCGGCTGACGCCAAATTGCTGCATTAACTCGTTTTCGGTAGGGATCTTTTGATCGGGCAGAATTTTGCCTTGATTAATCCATGAACTGATTTCTTCTTTTACTTGAGCATATTTTGGTAACATATCCATTCCTCCAAAATGTATACGGACAAATTTCAGTATATCACAGTGATCTATACAAGAAAACATTGACAGAAAATGCAAACGGGATTATTCTATATTTGTACGTACTAATAAACAATAATTTTCGTTAAATTTTTAAATAAGTACGTACAATTGGAACGGAAAATGTAAACGCTTTACTCAACTTTCGGGAGGGCAGAGAAATGAAGAATACTCCAACTCAATTAGAACCAAATGCTCCTGTAACAAGAAGCCATTCAATGGGATTTGTGATTTTGATATCATGCGCGGCGGGGCTTGGCGGTTTATTGTACGGCTATGACACTGCAGTTATTTCCGGTGCTATTGGTTTTCTAAAGGATTTATACAGCCTGAGTCCGTTCATGGAGGGGCTGGTGATTTCAAGCATTATGATTGGAGGAGTTGCGGGAGTCGGGGTATCCGGGTTTTTAAGCGACAGGTTCGGACGCAGAAAAATCTTAATGACAGCGGCCCTGTTATTTGCGGTATCAGCAGTTGTTTCTGCTGTTTCACAAGACGTGTCGACCTTAATCATCGCGAGGATTATCGGAGGTTTAGGGATCGGAATGGGTTCGTCATTATCCGTGACTTATATTACGGAAGCGGCGCCGCCCGCCATACGCGGAAGTTTATCTTCCTTATATCAGCTCTTTACGATACTAGGTATTTCCGCAACGTACTTTATTAATCTCGCTGTCCAGCGTTCCGGAACATATGAATGGGGCGTGCAAACCGGATGGAGATGGATGCTCGCTTACGGAATGGTGCCATCCGTTATCTTTTTCCTTGTCCTGCTGGTCGTGCCGGAAAGTCCAAGATGGCTGGCGAAAGCAGGCAGAACAAAAGAAGCGTTATCGATTCTGACACGCATTAATGGAGAAACTGTCGCAAAAGAAGAATTGAAGAACATTGAAAACTCTTTAAAAATAGAACAAATGGGGTCACTATCACAGCTCTTCAAACCAGGTCTCAGAAAAGCGCTTATCATTGGAATCCTGCTGGCGCTCTTTAATCAAGTGATCGGCATGAACGCCATCACCTACTACGGACCGGAAATCTTTAAAATGATGGGATTCGGACAAAATGCCGGATTTGTGACAACCTGTATTGTCGGTGTCGTGGAAGTCATTTTTACCGTCATCGCAGTTTTATTGATTGATAAAGTCGGGCGCAAAAAACTGATGTCCATCGGTTCAGCTTTTATGGCGATTTTCATGATCTTAATCGGGACTTCGTTTTATTTTCAGTTAACAAGCGGATTTATGCTGATCTTCTTTATATTAGGGTTTGTCGCCGCGTTCTGTGTATCGGTCGGGCCGATCACATGGATTATGATTTCTGAAATTTTCCCGAACCATCTGCGGGCGAGAGCCGCAGGGATCGCCACCATCTTTTTATGGGGAGCAAACTGGGCGATCGGGCAGTTTGTGCCGATGATGATCAGCTCGTTCGGACTGGCCTACACGTTCTGGATCTTTGCCGTCATTAACATTCTCTGCTTCCTGTTTGTCGTCACAATCTGTCCGGAAACGAAGAATAAATCGCTCGAAGAGATTGAAAAGCTATGGATAAAATGAAAACGCTTTAAAATATGTAGCCCTTTCGATTGAGAGGGCTCTTTTATTTTGTGCGCACCATTAAAGGTTTGCTGTATAAGATAGAGATATAAAGGAAAAAATAATGAATAAGAAACGCAGCTGCATGAAAACTGCGCGAATATTGTCGATGAATTGGCTCTTAACAGTTGAATAAACATTTCCACCCTGTTAAAATAATTAAAGAAAGCAGAAATAATTTTTTTTGGCTATGATGGGACGTTTTTTGTCATAGCGGGACGTTTGATGTCCAGCAAAAAAAGGAAGGAACGTTTGAGTCATGAACCAGTTAATACAAGCTCAAAAAAAATTATTGCCTGATCTTCTGCTCGTTATGCAAAAGAGGTTCGAAATCTTGCAGTATATCAGGCTGACAGAACCCATCGGCCGCAGAAGCCTGTCTGCCAGTCTCGGAATCAGCGAGCGTGTGCTGAGAGGCGAGGTTCAGTTTTTGAAGGAACAGAATCTGGTCGATATTAAAACAAACGGCATGACGCTGACAGAAGAAGGTTATGAACTGCTTTCCGTTTTAGAAGATACGATGAAAGATGTTTTAGGTTTGACGCTTTTGGAAAAGACATTAAAAGAACGTTTAAATCTAAAGGACGTCATTATTGTATCCGGAGACAGCGACCACTCCCCATGGGTCAAAAAAGAAATGGGAAGAGCGGCTGTCGCATGTATGAAAAAAAGATTTTCAGGCAAAAATATCGTCGCTGTGACCGGCGGTACGACAATTGAAGCTGTCGCCGAGATGATGACGCCGGATTCTAAAAACCGCAAGCTTTTGTTTGTGCCTGCAAGAGGCGGTTTAGGCGAAGACGTAAAAAACCAGGCGAACACCATATGCGCGCATATGGCGGAAAAGGCTTCAGGCACTTACCGGCTTTTGTTTGTTCCGGGTCAGCTGTCACAAGGCGCCTATTCATCTATTATTGAAGAACCTTCTGTCAAAGAGGTGCTGAACACGATTAAATCAGCGAGTATGCTGGTTCACGGAATCGGCGAAGCTAAAACTATGGCTGAGCGGAGAAACACACCTTTAGAAGACTTAAAGAAAATAGATGATAACAACGCGGTGACAGAAGCGTTCGGCTACTATTTTAACGCGGACGGCGAAGTGGTCCATAAAGTGCATTCTGTCGGAATGCAGCTGGATGACATAGACGCCATTCCCGATATAATAGCGGTAGCGGGCGGATCATCAAAAGCCGAGGCGATCGAGGCTTACTTTAAAAAGCCGCGCAACACGGTTCTTGTCACTGACGAAGGAGCCGCAAAGAAGTTATTAAGGGATGAATAATCCCTCAATATAAATATCTCTCACTTATTTAAAGGAGGAAACAATCATGGCAGTAAAAGTCGGTATTAACGGTTTTGGTCGTATTGGACGTAACGTATTCCGCGCAGCATTAAACAATCCTGAAGTTGAGGTAGTAGCGGTTAACGATTTAACAGATGCTAACATGCTCGCTCACCTTTTACAATATGATTCTGTACACGGAAAATTAGACGCTGAGGTTTCAGTTGACGGTAACAACCTTGTTGTTAACGGTAAAACAATTGAAGTTTCTGCAGAACGCGATCCTGCTAAACTTAGCTGGGGTAAACAAGGCGTTGAAATCGTAGTTGAGTCTACTGGTTTCTTCACAAAACGCGCAGACGCTGCGAAACACTTAGAAGCTGGCGCGAAAAAAGTAATCATCTCTGCTCCTGCTAACGAAGAAGATATCACAATCGTTATGGGTGTTAACGAAGATAAATACGATGCGGCTAACCACGACGTTATCTCTAACGCATCTTGCACAACAAACTGCCTTGCGCCGTTTGCAAAAGTACTTAACGACAAATTCGGCATCAAACGCGGTATGATGACAACAGTTCACTCTTACACAAACGATCAGCAAATTCTTGATCTTCCGCACAAAGACTACCGTCGTGCGCGTGCAGCAGCTGAAAACATCATCCCAACTTCAACTGGTGCTGCTAAAGCCGTTTCTCTAGTTCTTCCTGAACTAAAAGGCAAACTGAACGGTGGAGCAATGCGTGTTCCAACTCCAAACGTTTCTTTAGTTGACTTGGTTGCTGAACTGAACCAAGAAGTAACAGCTGAAGATGTAAATGCAGCTCTTAAAGAAGCAGCTGAAGGAGATCTTAAAGGAATCCTTGGCTACAGCGAAGAGCCATTAGTTTCTGGCGACTACAACGGAAACAAAAATTCTTCTACAATCGATGCTCTTTCTACAATGGTTATGGAAGGCAGCATGGTAAAAGTAATCTCTTGGTACGATAACGAAAGCGGCTACTCTAACCGCGTTGTTGACCTTGCAGCTTACATCGCTAAAAAAGGTCTTTAATTCATAGCTGAAAAAAGGACCTGACTTGGTTCTTTTGAATAGAAGCGCTATAATGAAAGCGGACAAGGGAAGGGGACGGACTCCCTTTCCCTTTTTCCATGAAGACCGGCTTTCAGAAAACGTTCTGTGAAAGAGAAGCATCTGCGTTTTGCAGCTTTCCGGCGCCTTCGCCTGCGGCCACTGCCCTGGCTTCAGACGATCTGCCCTGTGCCGAAAAGTATGCGATCTGCCCTCGCGGAGTAATCGCTTGATCAGACGGTTTCACGTTTTTCGTGCTGCATGCAAACCATTTTGAAGGAGGATCTCCTAAAGCATGAATAAGAAAACTCTCAAAGACATCGACGTAAAAGGCAAAGTTGTATTCTGCCGCGTTGACTTTAACGTTCCAATGAAAGACGGGGAAGTAACAGACGATACACGTATCCGTGCTGCACTTCCGACAATCAAACACCTTGCAGACCAAGGCGCGAAAGTCCTTCTTGCGAGCCACTTAGGCCGCCCGAAAGGCGAAGTTGTTGAGGAGCTTCGTTTAACTCCTGTTGCTGCACGCCTCGGCGAACTGCTTGGCAAAGAAGTGAAAAAAGCGGATGAAGCATACGGTGATGCTGTAAAATCACAAATTTCCGACATGAAGGACGGAGACGTTCTTGTATTGGAAAACGTACGTTTCTATCCTGGTGAAGAGAAAAATGATCCTGAGCTTGCAAAAGCATTTGCTGAGCTTGCAGATGTATATGTGAATGACGCATTCGGTGCTGCCCACCGTGCTCATGCATCTACAGCTGGAATTGCCGAGCATCTGCCAGCGGTTGCAGGTTTCTTAATGGAAAAAGAGCTTGACGTACTCGGAAAAGCAATTTCCAACCCTGATCGTCCGTTCACTGCCATTATCGGCGGAGCGAAAGTAAAAGATAAAATCGGCGTCATCGAAAGTCTTCTTGATAAAGTAGACAACCTGATCATCGGCGGCGGTCTTGCTTACACATTCGTTAAAGCGCTTGGTTATGAGGTTGGTAAATCTCTGCTTGAAGAAGATAAAATCGAGCTTGCGAAAACATTTATGGATCGCGCGAAAGAAAAAGGCGTTAACTTCTACATGCCTGAAGATGTACTCGTTGCAGATGATTTCTCTAACGATGCAAACGTAAAAATTGTGCCGATCTCTGAAATCCCTAGTGATTTAGAAGCGATTGACATTGGTACAAAAACACGCGAAACGTATGCTGATGTAATCAAAAACAGCAAACTTGTCGTGTGGAACGGACCGATGGGCGTATTCGAAATCGACTTGTTCGCTCAAGGAACAAAAGCGGTTGCGGAAGCATTGGCAGAGGCAAAAGATACATACTCTGTCATCGGCGGAGGAGACTCTGCAGCAGCGGTTGAAAAATTTGGCCTAGCTGACAAAATGAGCCACATCTCAACAGGAGGCGGCGCATCCCTTGAGTTCATGGAAGGCAAAGAGCTTCCAGGGGTAGCTGCACTGAACGATAAATAATTTTAAAACTGCTATAAGGAAGTGGAATAGATGAGAAAACCAATTATAGCCGGTAACTGGAAAATGAACAAAACACTCGGCGAGGCTGTCAGCTTCGTTGAAGAAGTGAAATCTTCCATTCCAGCAGCAGACAAAGCGGAAGCTGTTGTTTGCGCGCCAGCGCTTTTCCTAGAAAAGCTGACTTCTGCTGTTAAAGGCACTGACCTTAAAGTCGGCGCACAAAACATGCACTTCGAAGAAAGCGGCGCGTTCACAGGCGAAATCAGCCCGGTTGCTCTGAAAGACCTTGGCGTTGACTACTGCGTCATCGGCCACTCTGAGCGCCGTGAAATGTTCGCTGAAACTGATGAAACAGTTAACAAAAAAGCACATGCTGCTTTCAAACACGGCATTGTGCCGATCATCTGTGTTGGTGAAACGCTTGAAGAGCGCGAAGCCGGCAAAACAAATGATCTTGTGGCTGACCAAGTGAAAAAAGGCCTTGCTGGTCTTTCTGAAGAACAAGTTGCAGCTTCTGTTATTGCTTATGAGCCAATCTGGGCCATCGGAACAGGCAAATCTTCTACATCTAAAGATGCGAACGACGTGTGTGCACATATCCGTAAAACCGTCGCTGAAAGCTTCGGCCAAGAAGCGGCAGACAAGCTTCGCATTCAATATGGCGGAAGCGTAAAGCCTGCAAACATTAAAGAATATATGGCAGAGTCCGATATTGACGGTGCTTTGGTCGGCGGCGCGAGCCTTGAGCCACAGTCATTCGTTCAATTATTGGAGGAAGGTCAATATGAGTAAAAAACCAGCTGCACTCATCATTCTTGATGGGTTCGGATTACGAAATGAAACAGTAGGGAACGCAGTCGCTTTGGCGAAAAAACCGAATTTTGACCGCTATTGGAATCAGTATCCTCATCAGACACTGACTGCTTCAGGCGAGGCTGTAGGTCTTCCTGACGGACAGATGGGGAACTCCGAAGTAGGCCACTTAAATATCGGTGCGGGCCGTATTGTGTACCAAAGCTTAACACGCGTAAATGTTGCCATTCGCGAGGGAGAGTTCGAACGCAATCAAACATTCCTTGACGCGATCAGCAACGCGAAAGAAAACGACAAAGCCCTGCATCTGTTCGGTCTATTATCTGACGGCGGCGTGCACAGCCATATCAATCATTTATTCGCGCTGTTAAAGCTTGCGAAAAAAGAAGGGCTGACAAAGGTATATATCCATGGCTTCCTTGACGGCCGTGATGTAGGTCCGCAAACAGCGAAAACGTACATCAACCAGCTGAACGAACAAATCGAGGAAATCGGTGTCGGAGAAATCGCCAGCATTTCCGGACGCTACTACTCAATGGACCGCGACAAACGCTGGGACCGTGTAGAAAAAGCGTACCGTGCAATGGCATACGGCGAAGGCCCGACATACCGCAGCGCACTGGATGTTGTTGATGATTCATATGCGAATGGAATCCACGATGAATTCGTTATTCCATCTGTCATCACAAAAGAAAACGGTGAGCCTGTTGCGAAAATCGAAGACGGCGATTCTGTGATTTTCTATAATTTCAGACCGGACCGCGCCATTCAGATTTCCAACACGTTCACGAACAAAGACTTCCGCGATTTCGACCGCGGCGAGAATTATCCGAAAAACCTGCATTTCGTCTGCCTGACTCACTTCAGTGAATCAGTTGACGGCTATGTGGCGTTTAAACCGATAAATCTTGATAACACAGTCGGAGAAGTATTATCTCAGCACGGATTAAAACAGCTTCGAATTGCAGAAACTGAAAAGTATCCGCACGTCACGTTCTTTATGAGCGGCGGCCGTGAAGCTGAATTCCCGGGTGAAGAGCGTATTCTCATCAACTCGCCGAAAGTTGCAACATATGACTTGAAGCCTGAAATGAGTGCGTATGAAGTGAAGGACGCGTTGGTCAAAGAAATCGAAGCTGACAAGCATGACGCGATTATCCTTAACTTCGCAAACCCAGACATGGTCGGCCACTCCGGAATGGTTGAACCTACAATTAAAGCGATTGAAGCAGTGGACGAATGCTTAGGCGAAGTCGTTGACGCGATTCTCGCTAAAGGCGGACACGCTATCATTACCGCTGATCACGGTAATGCTGATATTCTGATCACAGAATCAGGCGAACCGCACACTGCACATACGACAAATCCAGTCCCTGTAATTGTTACGAAAGAAGGCATCACGCTGCGTGAAGGCGGAATCCTAGGCGACCTTGCACCAACGTTATTAGACCTTCTCGGTGTTGAAAAACCGAAAGAAATGACTGGAACATCTTTAATTCAAAAATAAGCTGAAAATCAAAGGAGAGACAAACTCATGCCATACATTGTTGATGTTTATGCACGCGAAGTATTAGACTCCCGCGGCAACCCAACAGTTGAAGTTGAAGTATATACAGAAACAGGAGCATTCGGCCGCGCATTAGTGCCAAGCGGAGCTTCTACAGGTGAATACGAAGCAGTTGAGCTTCGTGACGGCGACAAAGACCGTTACCTTGGAAAAGGCGTGTTAACAGCTGTTAACAACGTAAACGAAATCATTTCTCCAGAGCTTCTTGGCTTTGATGTAACTGAACAAAATGCAATCGACCAGCTTTTAATCGAGCTTGACGGTACTGAAAACAAAGGCAAACTTGGTGCGAACGCAATCCTTGGCGTATCTATGGCTTGTGCACGTGCTGCTGCTGATTTCTTACAGATTCCTCTTTACCAATACCTTGGAGGATTCAACTCAAAAACACTTCCTGTACCGATGATGAACATCGTCAACGGCGGAGAGCATGCTGACAACAACGTAGATATTCAAGAATTCATGATCATGCCTGTAGGTGCTCCTAACTTCCGTGAAGCACTTCGCATGGGCGCTCAAATCTTCCACAGCCTGAAATCAGTTCTTTCTGCTAAAGGAATGAACACAGCTGTAGGTGATGAAGGCGGATTCGCTCCAAACCTTGGTTCTAACGAAGAAGCGCTTCAAACAATCGTTGAAGCAATCGAAAAAGCCGGCTTCAAACCTGGCGAAGAAGTAAAACTTGCAATGGATGCTGCATCTTCTGAGTTCTACAACAAAGAAGACGGCAAATACCATCTGTCTGGCGAAGGCGTTGTGAAAACATCTGCTGAAATGGTTGACTGGTACGAAGAAATGGTTTCTAAATACCCAATCATCTCTATCGAAGACGGACTTGACGAAAACGACTGGGAAGGCCACAAGCTTCTTACTGAGCGTCTTGGCAAAAAAGTTCAGCTTGTTGGTGATGACCTCTTCGTTACAAACACGAAAAAACTTGCTGAAGGTATCAAAAACGGCGTA
>NZ_NSDH01000011.1:0-59745 GCF_002289525.1 Bacillus sp. 7705b
ACGTACGGACCGTGTTGCGAAATACAACCAGCTTCTTCGCATCGAAGATCAGTTGGCTGAAACTGCTCAATACCACGGTATTAACTCTTTCTACAACTTGAATAAGTAATAAAAAGACCGCCGAGATATGTCTCGGCGGCTTTTTTTATGCAAACTTTCCTAGCTGTCATTCTTACTCTCCTTCTATCTGATTACCTTGATTTGGTAATTAGTATTCATTTTATTGCTTTTTAAAGGAATCAACACAGCAGAACCGAAAAGAAAGGAGTGAATAAGAGGAGGAATGTAAAAATGAAACTGATATTAATGTCCGCAGCACTGGCCGGAAGCGTCATATGGGGAGCTTCGGCTGAACAGCTGAATGAGAAGCAGCCTCTTTCTGTGTCTGAAATGGCCCCGTTGTTTGATGAAGAGCATGCGTATGAAACCATTCATGAGCTTAGTGAAGTCATAGGTCCGAGAGAAACAGGGACAGAGAAAGAAAAAGAAGCGGCATCATACATATCGAAACGGCTTCAAGATGAGGGGTTAACTGTTCGGATTCAGCCATTTCATGTGAAAACATATTTTACTGGTTCAGTAATGGCAGGCGATCATGAATATCCAATACGCTCAGCAGATAAGAACTTTGTGGAAGATGAAGAAAAAATAGAGGCTGCCGTCTTTGACGGAGGCTATGGGTTAAACCTTGAAGTAAAAGAAGCAAAAGGAAAAATAGCCGTTATTAGAGAGGGGAAAATATCAGTATCTCAAAAAATAAAAAACGCCCAAGATGCTGGTGCGAAAGCTGTCATTATTTATAACCGCAAGACAAAACCTCTCGCGATCCGTCCGGTAAAACCAAAACACACCACAATACCGACAGCGGGAATGAAAAAAGAAGACGGAGAAGCTTTGCTGAAAGAAAAGCAGGCTGTCATTCAATTTAAGAACTATCAAAACCGCACTTCACAGAATATAATAGCGACACGCAAAGCGCAGCACACAAAACACCCGGATATTCTTTATGTAACTGCCCATTATGACACAGTTAAAGGTGCACCTGGGGCTGATGATAATGCATCAGGCACATCTGCTGTGCTGGAAATGAGTAAGCAAAGCAAGGATCTTCCTAAAAACAAAGAAATCCGTTTTATCTTATTCGGAGCTGAAGAGCTGTGGTCAGCGGGTTCCTCATATTATGTCAGTACGCTTACATCAGATGAAATCAAACACAGCCGGGCAAACTTTAACGCTGATATGATTGCGACTGACTGGAAAGAAGCCAGCCAAATGTATATAACCACTCCGGATGGCAAAAAAAATGCAAGTGTCAATTATGCAGTAAACGCTGCCCGGAAAGCACAGCTTGAAGCACCCCGCCTCACACAACTGGGATACTCGGATCACGTGTCTTTTTATGAAGCGGGCATACCTTCAGCTAATTGGATTTGGCTCAGCCCGGATACACAAGAGCCTGGTTCATGGTATCACACTGAAAATGATAATATAACACATATCAGCAAAGATAGATTGAAGGAAGCGGGGCAGCTCTTGCTATCTGCTGTAAAAGAGGCGAATATAGAATAAAAAACAGGCTTCGGCCTGTTTTTTAATTTTTCACTAAATTCTTTCAATTAAGGGAGATTCTCTCACCATTCTCCTAATAAATACCTTATCATAGGTACGTAAAATACCAATTACTAGTAAATTACAACATAATGTCCTACGAAATAAAAGGATACAAAACTCATTTACCGTTTTTTTACTTTTGTTATAATTGCAGTATCGATCGATAATTGTTTAATTTTGTAAAAATATATCCTTTTCTATCTTATAGGGGGTCCAAAAATGAATCCTGTCACACAAGAAGCTCGAAACCTAGGTCATAAGCGGCTTTTAGAATTGATTGAAACAAAACAGGCTGTTGTAGGTGTATTAGGGATGGGATATGTGGGGTTTCCTCTTGCATTGGAATGTGTCAATAAAGGATACAGCGTCATCGGCTTCGATAGGAACAGCGAAAAAGTTTCTTTGCTGAAAGACGGGCACAGCCATATTCGGGATATAGACGATAACCAATTAAAAGCGGTATTACAAACAGAGCGTTTTCAAGTGAGTGAGAATATGTCTCTCATTGAACACTGCGACATTATTGTGATATGTGTTCCGACACCTTTGAACAAAAAAGATAAAATTCCCGATCTAAGCTACATAGACAGTGCAGTTGACAGTATGTTGGCTTACGGAAGAACAAATCAGCTCTTAATTTTAGAAAGTACAACCTATCCGGGTACAACCAAACAAAAAATCGCCGATAGAATGGCAACAGGGCGGCAGGTAAACATAGGCTCAGATTTTTTTATAGCTTATTCTCCTGAACGAATTGATCCTGGGAACAGCCAATATGAAGTTGCCGATATTCCTAAAGTGGTCGGCGGAATGACCCGGAATTGTACAAAACTTGCCTCAGCGTTTTACAACACCATCGTTGCAAGCATTCATCCAGTAACCTCACCTGAAGTAGCAGAAACAGCTAAACTCCTAGAGAATACCTACCGTTATGTAAATATAGCTCTCATCAATGAAATGGCACTTAATTGCCGAGAACTCGATATTGATATATGGGAAGTGATCAATGCAGCAGACACAAAGCCGTTCGGGTTTCAAAAATTCAGCCCCGGCCCTGGCGTAGGCGGCCATTGTATACCGATTGATCCTTTTTATTTTAAATGGATAGCCAATCAAAAGGGATTGCAGACAAAGCTGATTGATTTAGCTGATGAAATTAATTCTGAAATGCCGTTTTCAGTGTCCGACTATGCCATGAAGCTGGTTGATAAAGAACCGTGCAGCATTTTATTAATAGGTGCTGCTTATAAAAAAAATACCAATGATTCTCGTGAGTCTTCTGCATTTGCAATTATCGATGATCTGATGAAAAAGGGATGCACGATAGATTACTATGATCCTTTTATCAGTGAAATTCGCCTGGAAGACGGCAGCATCAAGCGCTCCGTCCCTTTCACTAAGGAGCAGATCAACCAATATGATGTCGTCATTATTCATACTGATCATGATGATATAAATTACAGCATATTGCGGGATACAGCCCCTATTATTTTCGATACCAGAAATATTTGCAGAGAAAAAATGGCTGACAATGCAAAGCTTGTCACACTATAGGAGGGAACTACCATTAGTAAACGATTTATCTCTTTTCACAGACCTGATATCACAAACGAAGAACTGGAAACTGTAGCCGAAACAATCAAGTCAGGATGGATTTCAAAAGGTCCGAAAGTGATTGAATTTGAAAAAAAGCTGGGCGAATATCTAGGCGCGGAACACGTAATCAGCTGTAATTCAGGAACAGCTGCCTTACACATGGCATTGCTTGCACTCGGTGTAGGAGAAGGCGATGAAGTTATTGTTCCAAGCTTCACGTTTTGTTCAAGTGTAAACGTCATTTTGCATGTCGGAGCAACCCCGGTTTTTGCGGACATCTGCGAGGATGATTTATGTATAGATCCGGAAGATGTTAGGCAAAAACTTTCACCGCGCACAAAAGCAGTCATTGCGGTCCATTTTGCAGGTCATCCGGCAAATTTGGATGAGCTTAGCAGCATATGCAAGGAAAATGGACTGTACTTGATTGAAGATGCCGCTCACGCGCTTGGGACAAGATATAACGGGAAGATGATCGGCACACACGGAGATGCAGTATGCTTCAGCTTTTATGCAACCAAAAATATTACGACGGGAGAAGGAGGAGCTCTTATTCTTAAGGATGAAGAGGCAGCCGAGAGAGCGAGACTGTATGGGTGGCATGGCATTACAAAAAATGCTTGGAATCGATACGGTGAAAAGGGCAGCTGGCGATATGATGTTTTACTTCCCGGCTTTAAGTACAACATGACAGATATCCAGGCTGCGCTCGGGCTCATTCAATTGAAACGTGCTGCTGAGATCCAAGAAAAACGGACAAGAATCGCAAAGTATTATGCGTCTGAGCTTACAAATCAATCAGAAAGAGCAGAACTTCCTTTGACAGACATCCCCAGCCATATCACCCACTCTTGGCATTTGTTTATTCTGCGGGTGAAAAAACGCGGGGAAATGGAGCGAGACCAGTTTATTGAAAATATGAAAGCGAAAAATATTGGCTTGAGTGTCCACTTTATCCCTGTGCATATGCATCCCTACTATAGTGAGCATTTTCCCGCAAAGCTGCCGGTAACTGAACGCATCTTTCCTGAAATTGTATCACTGCCTCTTTATAGCCAGCTATCGAAGGAAGATTGTCAATATATCGTTCAATCAATTAAAGATGTTTTATCTTTAAGCCAGGAGGTCGGACAATGAAACACATTGCTATCTTAGGTGGAGCAGGCTTTATAGGAAGTGAATTAGCCGGGTTATTACAGAATAAAGGCTATCATGCGATCATCGCTGATCAAAAAAAGCCGGATTTTCAGGCGGAGTTCCGACAAACGAATATTTTAGATCGGCAATCGCTTAAGGAATCATTAAAAGGAGCAGATGCTATTGTTCATTTAGCGGCAATGGTCGGAGTAGACAGCTGCCGCAGCAATGAAGAGGACGTCATCAAGGTAAATTTTGAGGGAACGAAAAACGTAACGGAGGTATGCAAGGAGCTAGGCATCAAAACCCTTCTTTTTTCCTCCAGCTCAGAGGTATTCGGGGACTCACCCGATTATCCGTATACGGAATCGAGTAAGAAGCTCCCTAAATCTGCTTATGGAAAAGCAAAATTGAAGTCAGAGGAATATTTGAGGGAGCAGGCATCAAACTCGTTGAATGTCAGAGTTGTCCGGTACTTTAATGTATACGGCCCGAAGCAGCGGGAGGACTTTGTCATTAACAAGTTCTTCAGTTTGGCTGAATCTGGTGCAGAGCTTCCTCTTTATGGAGACGGCGGCCAAATCAGATGCTTCAGCTACATTAGTGATATCGTTAACGGAACATATCTGGCACTTCTGCATAAAGGCAGTGTTTTTGAAGATTTCAACATAGGAAACAATATGCCCATCAGCATAAAAGGGCTGGCAGAGAAAATCAACGTAATGACAGGCAGGAAGAAAGAGAATTACACCTTTAAAAAGCTGGGTGAGGATGGTGTCCGAGGTAAAGACATTGAAATTTTCAAACGTGCTCCTTCCATCGAGAAGGCAAAGCGAATGCTTGGATATGCTCCTAAAGTTCACCTTGATGAAGGCCTGAGGATGATTAAAGTTGAAAGACAAAAACAAAAACTTCCATTATCCTGAGAATCCCAAACAGATCAAGTTTCCCATTTATGCGAGGCAGCTTTCAGGCAGAAGTCTTTTCCCGGCATTCACTCATTTCATCTCAGCTAAAAAAACCAGGTTGGCAGAAAAACTGGAAAAACGCTATGGAAAGGGTATCGAATTGACTTCGAGCGGAAGTGCGGCGTTGGTGCTTGCACTGAAACTTTCCGGAGCGGAGCCTGGAAAAGAAGTTATTTTTTCTTCTTTCAGCTGTCCGAATGTAATTGATGCTGTGCTTCAATCCGGGGCTTCTCCAGTTTTCGCTAATCTGGATGATGATTTATCCCTGTCTTTTGAAGATGTGAAAAACAAAGTGACCGAGAGGACATGCGCTGTCATTTTGACACACGTCTACGGTCGGAAGGAAAACATGAATCTTATTGAGTGGGCGAAAGAGAAGCGTATTCGTGTCATCGACGATGCTGCTCAGGCTATGTTTACAAAACAAGCCGGAACATTTGCAGGCGGTTTGGGGGATTTCGGTATCTTGAGCTTTGGAATGTCAAAGCCTCTCGGCAGTATAGGGGGCGGAGCATTAATCGCTCGGAAAGATGTGCTGGACAAAATCAGCAGGCTGCCGATGGAACAGCGAAAGCAAGTAGATGCTGATTATGATGCTTATAAGAGACAGCAGCGAATGCAGGCCTTGATGAGTTCTAAGGCTCTATCTTTCTTATTCAGAAAAGCAGGTGTTCGTACTTCTTTAAAAACGAGCAAACTTGAAGTCCTTCCGAAAAAACCTGCTACTGTCCCTTTATTGCGAATGCATCCGGTGAGACAAGCCATTATCGAATACCAGCTGTCCAAGATGGAGCGGTTGGTGAAAGACTCATCAAGAAATTTGGAGACGGCAAGATACATTTTTGCGGAGGCCGAAGAGTTATACGGGATCAAGATGATTCAGCCTCAGGCGGGAGAGAGCCTGAACTATTTGACAATCGTATTTCCTCATGAAGGCGAAAGGTACGATTGCTCCGTTTATTTAGCGGCAAAAGGCATTCAAACATGCTGGAACTACCTTCCTCTTCACCTGATTCCGCTATATCAGCCTTATTCACAACTTGAGGATGAAAATTCTCTTTGGAAAAGAGTTCTTTCGCTGCCATTCAAACCGCCTCTTGGCACAGAGCAGGTGAAGTATATTGCTGAAACTGTTTTAACGTATGCAAAGCAAAAGAATAAGAAATGAATGTTGGTGATATATCGTGGAAAAAACAGCATTTTCCGTAACGCCTCAAGCATGGGATCGGGCTGCTGACATATTTCAGGCTGGGTTGTTTCAAAGCTATGATTGGGGGAAGCTCATGGAAGAGCTCCCCAATACCTCGTTTCACCCCGTCAGGCTGACATCGGACGGCGGACAAGTGATATATGTTCCGGTGTTTGAGCAGAATGGCTCGCTCAGCGGTAATATGATAGGATACGGCGGCGTCATTTCAGACCGTCCAATTTCATTCGAATGGCTGCAAAGTGAAATCAAAGCATTATTTGGACAGAAACTATCGCGGCTCCTGCTTCCGCATGACCAAACTCCTTTTATCGAAGAATCGGGAGAACAATGGGAAGAGAAAACAACTCATATTTTATCGCTTCCCGATACATTTGAAGAGCTATGGACAAACTGTTCGGGAAAAGCACGGACTGCAGTCAGATATGCGGAAAAGAAAAATGTATCCGTCCGCTTAATCGGACAGGAGTCGATTCATGAGTTTTACGATTTGTATAAGGCGCATATAGCAGCTATCGGCGCAGCATATATGCTAAGCCAGGATTTTTTTCAGAGGCTGCATGAAAGCCTTGGCAGACAAGTCTTTTGGGTAGGGGCATTTCTTGAGAATGAAATGATCAGCAGCAGTATTTTTCTATATGACCATTCTCATTTCTATTATTGGCAGAATGTAAACAGCCTTGCCGGTAAAGAAACGCAGGCTTCTTATCTGTTAATGCGGAACGCTTTATCATTCGCCATCGACAAGAAGCTTCAATGGGTTGATTTTGGATATTCTCACAGTAAAGAAATTGCCAGACCGAAACGATATTGGGGAGCTGAAGAGAAACGATGTCGACATTTCACAGAAACGGAGTAAAAGTGGTAAGCGGCCATCAGTCCAGTTATCTCCCTTGGTATGGTTTTTTTGAAAAAATTCATAAATCAGATGTATTTGCGATTCACGATACAGCCCAGTTTGAGAAAAAAGGATTTCTCAATCGGAACAGGATAAAAACGTCTCAAGGCCCTACGTGGCTGACTGTTCCTCTGCAGATGAAAAATTATAAGGATATTGAGCTACGTGATATGAAAATTGATCAAGAACAAGACTGGCGAAAGAAACACTGGATGGCGATAAAAATGAATTATGCAAAGGCTCCCTATTTCGAGGAATATCAAATGTTTTTTAAAGATGTCTATCAGCAGGAATGGGAGTACCTTCACGATTTGAATATGTACATCATTGATTTTTTTCTGCGTGAACTTCGTATTTCAACGCCAATTTGCTATGTTTCGGAGCTCGAATGCCGGAATGAAAAAAAGAGTGATTTTGTGCTCGCACTTTGTAAGGAACTAGGGGCTGATCATTATTATTCAGGCAGCCAAGGATCAGACTATTTAATAGAAAGTGATTTTGATAGAAGCGGAATTACAATCGAATACCAGCAAATCAAGACAATACATTATCCGCAGTTATTCGGAGAGCACATTCCTCATCTCTCTATGCTTGATATGCTTATGAATTGCGGGGCGGATATTTCCGAAACGTTAATCAAAGGGGGACAATATAATGAAAGTAATGGTATTTGCGGCGCACCCGGACGATGAAATTATCGGCGTCGGCGGAGCTCTGGCGAAACATGTCCGTCAAGGAGACAGTGTGTCGGCTGTCATTATGGCTGAGGGAAAATCGTCCAGAAAAGAAGACTATGAAAAACCTTGTGATTCGCTCATGCAGCATTCCTATAGTGAAACGGAACAAGCGCTTAGCACGCTCGGCATAAGCGATTTTGTCAGATTAAATCTTCCTGATAACAGGCTTGATTCACTGGATTTGCTGGATGTCGTAAAAGAAGCAGAAAAACAAATTGAACGCTTTCAGCCGGATATTGTATATACACAATACGGCGGTGATATTAATATTGACCATACCGTAGTATTCAGAGCGGTGATGACGGCAACCCGCCCGCTTCCAGGTCATTCCGTAAAACAGGTCCTGGCATACGAAACATTATCCTCGACAGAGTGGAACTATTTGAATAAGGATCAATTCCACGCGAATTTCTTCATTAATATAGAAGAAGAGCTTGAACTGAAGCTGAAGGCTATGGCGTGCTACGATTCGGAGCTGAGGGATTTCCCGCATCCGCGGTCCTTGCAAGCGATTGAAAATAATGCATATGTTTGGGGAGCTAAATCCGGTTTTTCTGCAGCAGAAGCTTTTATGCTTGTGAGAGGGACGTGGTGACGGATGATTGCGCAAATACCGTTTTTCGGGTTAGACCCGAAGCAAATTGATAAAAAGTGGGTCGAAGCAGGATACGGCCTTGAAGCCAATATTTTTGACGGAAAATCGTTTGAAGCAACAGATTATGTGAAAACCTTCAAGCGGACACTTGATTACACAAAACAGCTTGAGCCGTCATTATTGACACTTCATTTTCCCACCGACAATGCGGATTATGTTCATGAAGCGCATATAAAGGACCGTCTGCTTCATTTTGCAGAGCTTGCGGATGTATATGGCGCCAAGGGGATAATTGTTCATGCCAATCAATTTATGTCCGTTGAAGAATTTCAAGGCTATGATTTAGAAGGAAACCGCAGAAAAGTCATTGAATTTTTTGCAGAGTTTGATGAAGAGCTAAAAGGAACAGATATATGGATTGGAGTCGAAAATCTGCCGATTATCGGGAATCTGGGCGAAGACTTTGACCCGATATTCATTTATCCTGAGGATTTTGAGGAACTGATTCAGCTCGGTTTAAAACATATCGGGATTACATGGGATCTGTGTCATTGGGCCATTACCTATCAGACACATTTATCATCATCACTTATGTTCAGGAATGAAAAGCTGAGATACCCTGACTTTTTTCAATTTCTTTCCTTAAAGGACAGCATTAAACATTATCATTTCAGTTCGTTTTGCCAGCTAGCCTTCCCGCATGGAGGTGTCCGCTGTTTTGAAGGGCGTCATCCTGCAGAAGGAACGATAGATGAAACATTGCTCAGACAAGCAGCAGAGATGTTAAAAGAGATACACCGCGGTGATGGCACAGGTATCGTATTTGAAGTGATGGAAGAGGATTATACACAAAGAAAAGAATCATGGAGAACATTAGAATGGTTCGGCGGTGCTTCTGATGAAGATCAAAAACGGCCGTGATTCGGCATATCGAACACCAAATTATGCAAAACTTTGGTCTGCACAAGTATTTTCTTCCGCGGCGGATGGCGTCTGGCTCATCGCGCTGCCGCTTCTTGTACTCGATTTGACCGGAAGCAAAATATTGGTCGGGGTGATTTCTTTTATCGAGCTCGTTCCCCTGACCTTCGGAATGTTTACAGGCCCCTTAATTGATTCTTTACGAAAAAAAACCATATTGTATATGTGTAATACAGGAAGGGCAGTCATTATGATTCTCTTGGCAGTCCTTAGCGCAAATGGTTTTTTAACTGTATGGATCATCGGTGTATGCGCATTTTGTTTATCGCTACAATCGATGCTCTTTTCCCCGGCGAAAGTCGCGCTTATCCCGATACTTGTCCCTCAGAAACATCTAGATCAAGCGACATCTTTAATGAATACAAGCGAACTTATTGGTCTGATCGTCGGAAAGCTGATCAGCGGCGTTTTACTTGCGGCCATTCCGTTCGGGCTGCTGTTTTTCATTAATGGAACCGCCTTTTTTGTATCCGCTGCATTGATTGCAGTTATCCACATTTCAGAACCTGCCGGCCTAAAAAGCAAAGGGGCAGAAGCCCTTAAGACAGGATACAGAATGCTGAAAGGCAACTCATCTTGGATGACTTCTGTCGGTTATTTTTTTATCGTGAATCTTGTTATTGCCGGGTTTATTTCGGTTATGGGGCCGATTCTTGCAGTGGAACGTTTTCATGAAAACTATTCAGTATGGTTCGCCGTCATGTATGCAATGTTTCAGGGCGGAATGCTCTTAGGTAATCTTGCTGTATTTTTTAAGTGGAATACTAAGCGGCTTGAACGGCTCTATCCCAGAACTTTAACAGCTGTCGGATTGCTCATAATGTTTTTGTTTTTTCAGCTTAGCGGGCTTGAATCTGTCATTTTTTTGATACTAGGTGTTATTATCTCGTATATTGATGTGCAAACAGTTCTGTTTTTTCAAAAGACTGTTCCGACTGAATACTTCGGAAGAATTTTCGCGCTTATTTTTTCTATTGTAAAGATGGGAGAACCTCTTTCAGCAGCTGTTTATACAGTGCTTCTTGTGTTTATGGACGCTGATTATATTTTTCTGGCTGTCGGTCTGACCCTCGTGCTGACTTTTTTCATACTGTCAGTGAGGCAGGGAATGCAACGGGATGCCGGGAAAAAAGCGAATCAGTTTTTTTAATTTCTATATGAAAGAGCTGCCGATTATCATACGGCAGCTCTTTCATTAAAGATCCAAATAAAGTCTCACCATATCACGGCATTGAATGCCGTTTTCGAAAATGTCCTCATCATAATGTCGGGTAAAGAAATCATGATCGATGGCCTGCAGGCGGAAACCGCATTTTTGATAGAGAGAAAGCTGATGAATGCTGGAATTTCCCGTGCCGATTTCAATCGTGTCCGCACCCAGCTCCTTTGCCTTTTCGATGGCGTCATGGACAAGCTGTTTGCCAAAACCCTTCTTTTGAAGAGACTCTTTTACGGCAATATTTACAATTTCAACTGTTTGCGGCCTTGTTTTTAGCAATACATAAACACCGGCAAGTTCATCACCGGCCCAAGCTGTGTAACATTCTCCTCTTTCAAGATATTCATCTACAATGTCTTTCGACGGATCGGCGAGCAGCAATAGATCGTATAATTCGTCATTTGCTTTTTCTCTTATTTGAATCCTGAGCTTTTGCACGTACATTCCACCTTTTCATATGTTTATAGAGATATTTTCATGATTTCCTCCAATTTCATACCATTCTATTATAAAATATGTAACATAGGAAATCTGTACAAAATAGTGGATAAAAAATAGGAGGAAAGTCACATGTTTTGTAAGGAATGCGGTCAAAAAAATAATGAAGGGGCCAAGTTTTGTAAAGAATGCGGCACCCCGATCGGAGGGAGCAGCAGACAGGCAAATCAAGAAACAGCAAGCACTGCTGAAACGAGGCAGGCTCCGCGGAAACCAATCCCTAAGAAAACCATCATGTTATGGAGCAGCATTGCCGCAGCGTGCGTCATATTATTCACTGCATATAAAACCGGAGCGTACCTTACTTCTAAGGACAGGTTAGTCGACAAATTTGAGCAGGCTGTAAATGATGAGGATAAAGACCAAATCGCTTCGCTGCTAACACCGGCAAATGACAGGCTCAAGCTTACTAAACAAAACGTAAAGCCGTTTCTTACATATTTAAAGGATCATCCTGACAAAAAAGATGAGCTTTTTTCATCGCTGCGTGCTGAAACAGTCCAAAAGGATATTGTTTACGCGGAGAAAGACGGGAAAACTTTGCTAGTATTTGACCATTATGATTTAAAGATAGCACCTGTTTATTTTGAAGTAACCAGCAATTATAAACATACGGATCTCTATGTGAATAAAGAGGAAGCCGGATCTGTAAAGAAAGCAGATCAAGCACAAACCCTCGGACCGTACATTCCCGGCGAATATACAGTCTCAGCCAAACTGAAAAACGATGTAGTGGATCTTGTGAAAAAGGAAGACATTCAGGCGGTTGGTGACAGCAGCTTTCGTGTTGATCTCTCATTGGAAGCGGATAATGTAACATTCAGCTTAGCGGACGACATGAAGGATGGAAAGGGAGAATTGCTGATTAACGGCAAATCCATCCATAAGGATCCGTTCAAATCTGTCACATACGGACCGCTTCTGACAGACGGACAAATGACAGCTGAGGTCGAAGCGGAGTTTCCGTGGGGAAAAACAAAAACAGCGGGTGTGCCGATTGATAGCAAAGAAATGGAGTTAACATTAATTCCTGACCAAGACACACAAGAAACAATCATGAATACGATTGTCAAAACGACAAAGCAATATTCCAAAGCGCTTTCTGATGGAAATACAGCTCAGATGACAGAGGCAAGTGCCAGTTGGAAAGCCGAAGTAAAAGATAACGTGGATTCGATGAAAAACACGGATTCTTACTTAAAAGATAAATATCTGGAAACAGACTTTGATTTGGATACATTTGCTCTATCCCAGAAAAATGACGGTACATGGCAGGCGTCAGTAAAAGGAAAAGAACTTCACCAGTCGGCTAATTATAATGACTATACTAAACCTGAAATGTCGGATGAGAGCCCGAGCTATGAATATCTGCTTTCATATGATAAAAAACAGAAAAAGTGGATGTTCGAAGATGCAGAATCAACTTTTGATTCTGCCGGCACAAATATAAAGAAAATAAAAAATGATCATGCAGAGACGTACACGTCAGCCTGGGCAGACGCAAAAGGCAAGAAAGCAAGCGTAAGCCCATCGGCCGGCGATGTCACGGATGAACAAGTGACATCATTTATGGTTAGTTATCTGACAAATCAATCAACCGCAGTGAATTTAAATGAATTTGCGGTCATGGAAGGCAATCTGGAAAAAGGAAGTTCATTATATAATGATCAGCAGAAATTGGTTAAGAAGCTGTACAGCGAGGGGACGACTGAAGTATTTATTGATGTAGAGGTAAAAAGCTTTAATCAAAGCGGCTCGAATATCACAATTAAAACATATGAAGAATTTGATATTACAAAATCAGGCGGCAGTACAAAGCGCAGAACATACAACTGGACCTACACCGGCGTAGTGAAAGACGGAAGAATTTATTTAACATCTATTCAATAAAAACAAACCCCCATCACCAGCAGGCGATGGGGGTGTTTTTTAAAAAAAGATATAACGGAAAATCTCTTTAATATAATGTTCGATGATGAACCGAAACGCAACGCACGTGATCAGATAAATCACAATGGTTGAGTAAATGATATCAGCTTTTCCTTTATACGAATGCTGGTAACTGCTCAGCATCGCAGGGGGAATAGCGAAGAATGCGCCGATTAAACCAATCGCTAACACGGTGAAACAAAGATCTGTATGTAATAAAAACAATAAAAGTGCAAGAATCAAAATAGCTGTAAACGGAATAAGAAACGCACCAAATCTGGAGAATGAATCTTTAAATGAGACTTGGTTTCCCGCGATTTTTAAGGAAAAAAAGATCAATGCATGCAACCCGAAAATAAAAAGGGCAAAGTAAATGGTTGGCTTTAAAAAGATTTCTGTAAAGCTCGCACTGCCGGGACCTTCTGAAAAAAGAATATAAAACATCAGCGGAGTTAGTAAACTGAAAAGCACCATTGTAATGATTCCGCTGATCAGCTGTTCGCCGCCTGTTGTTTTGCACTCCTGATAAGGGCGTTTCAGAACAGCCAGAACAAATGAACCGAACTGCTTTGCTGCTTGTTTTGCAGCTTCAGCTCCCGCCTGTGCTCCTTGATTTTCGCCGGCTTGGCGTGGAAGAGGCGATCCGCATTTCTCACAAAACTTTCCGCCATCTGCTTGATGGCCGCATTGAGGACAAAACATATGATGACTCCTTTTACATGTAATATAGGGAAAATAGACTAATAATGTCATTATAAAAGAAAAAAGTAGAAAAGTAACCAATATCCAGGTAAAAAATTTTCTCCAAGATTACGTATCAGAAACAAGACACGAGCTGCCAGATGCGAACCCGTGTCTTGTTTCTAGTTATTCATATATTTTTCAAATACGTCACCGAAATCTTTAATATGGTACTGCGAGCGGACGGAAGTGACCCATGTAAACCCGAATTCGGTCAGCTCTTTGTATTGTGTTTCAATATTGACGTGCTCAGGGCGGGTATGCTGAAGGATGGTGACTGCTCGTTCCAGACTTTGCTCAGCCTGATTGATCAAAATGTCATTTTCATAGATCGTTTCAGAGATACGGAGAAGGGCTTTATACAAATCTTTCAGCTTTTCAATTTGCTCTTTATGCACATCGATGTCAAATTGTTCAGAGCCCAGCTTGAACTTGATTTCAACATCCAAATCGACCTTCCCGGCGGTTTCCAGAAAAACATCAGAGATTTTATATTGGGAATAAGGGTAGCGTTTCAGCGTTCGTTTGGAGGAAGTGGCACGTTCGCCGTCAACATGGATCAGCGCCAGATTCGTGAAGCAATATTCATCGGCTTTTGTTTTAATCAGGAAATAAATTTTTTCGTTGTCTTCATGCATGACATAGTCATCAGCATCTGTTTTGTCATAATCCTGAGGTTCGATAATTTTTCCGATATCTGATAATCCGAGTGCATCTGCTGCAATTTTCTTGAACATATAGATACATCCTTCCTATTTACATAGTCACTTCATTGTAGCATGCGGTGTTTCCGAACGGCTATAAACGTTTGCGAAGAATCAGCCTCTGGGTAAGGCCAATGTCACATGGAGGAAGTATACGATGTTCTTATGTATGATGTTTCCAATATTAATCTCATCATGTAGAAAAGCAGTTCCCTTACTTCAGGGAGCTGCTTTCAGCTGTTTTCGGCACGTATTCAAATACTTCTTCACTCTCAAAAAACTCAATTAAGCGGCTCAGCCAATCATAGTAATGAAGCCATTCTCTTAATTCATTCAGCAGCTGATTGACTTTCTCTTCGGCTTCTCGGGGAAGCTCGTCCCTTTGTAAAAGAACCGTCAGCTCCCGGTTTAATTTTTTGTACAGCACTTTGTTTTTGCTCACGACCTTTGTCCAGTTCGCCGCAAATAAAGATATGAAGGTTTGATAATAATCCTGCTCTACGTCGTAAAGATCTTTTCTTACGCCTTTTTCAAACACCTTTTCGGCAATGTTGGCATCAATCATTTCACGGACGACCTGGCTCATCCGTGTTTTGCTCATGCCTGTTGCTTCTGATAGCTCGCTTAACGTCATCGGTTTTCGATTCATATAAATAATCCCGAGCACACGCCCGACAGTAGAAGGCATTCCAAACGTATGCATGTTTTCGGCAATCTTCTCGATGAGATGCTCTTCAGCATGTTCAATGATGTCGAGAGCAGTTTTTTCCACAGCTGATCATCCCTTCAAATGGCAATTGATGGTGTCAATATATCATATTTCTGCCAGTTGTTGAAAACAGCTGTATGCGGAGGAAGCGAGAGGTATCCGGCGTAATTGTAAGAACACCCTCTCTGCCTGAGTCATAACAATAAATAATCTGTAAATAACATATAATTTCAACACATTGTAAACTTTTTATTTTACAAAGTTCAAATTATAATAAAGATTATACTTTTCAGAAAAATTAACGGAAACCTGCGGAGGTGCACGGATTGCTGAAATTAGAACAAGTGTCAAAAGTATATAAAGGCGGCAAAAAAGCTGTGAACAGCATTGATTTAGATATTGCCAAGGGCGAATTTATCTGTTTTATCGGCCCGAGTGGCTGCGGAAAAACGACGACGATGAAGATGATTAATCGACTGATTGAACCGTCGTCAGGAAAGATCTATATCGACGGAGATAACATAATGGAACAGGACCCGGTTGAACTGCGGAGAAAAATCGGCTATGTGATTCAGCAGATCGGTTTGTTTCCCCACATGACCATTCAGCAGAACATTTCACTCGTCCCGAAACTGCTGAAATGGCCTGAAGAAAAACGGAAAGAACGGGCGAGAGAGCTGTTAAAGCTTGTTGATATGGGCCCTGAATATTTAGACCGTTATCCCCACGAGCTCAGCGGCGGACAGCAGCAAAGAATCGGCGTGCTGCGCGCACTGGCTGCGGAACCCCCTCTCATTTTAATGGATGAACCGTTCGGAGCGCTTGACCCGATCACGCGGGATTCCCTTCAGGAAGAATTTAAAAAACTGCAGAGAACGTTAAACAAAACCATCGTGTTTGTGACCCACGACATGGACGAAGCCATTAAGCTAGCTGACCGGATTGTGATTTTAAAAGCGGGTGAAATCGTTCAGGTCGGCACACCTGATGAGATTCTCAGAAATCCGGCAAATGAATTTGTAGAAGAATTTATCGGGAAAGAGCGCCTAATCCAGACAAGGCCTGAAATTGAGCGGGTTGAGCAGATGATGAACAGAATGCCTGTCACGGTTACAGCGGACAAAACGCTTTCTCAGGCCATTCAGCTGATGAGAGAAAAACGCGTCGACTCGCTGCTTGTTGTAGATGAGCAAAATGTGCTGAAGGGATACGTAGATGTTGAAATCATTGATCAAAACCGCAAAAAAGCGAGCGTTGTTGGTGATGTGTACCGCTCGGATATGTATACCGTGCAAAAAGGAGCCCTTCTCCGCGATACCGTCCGGAAAATCTTGAAGCAAGGAATTAAGTATGTTCCCGTTGTTGATGAAGAGCACCATTTAGCAGGGATTGTGACAAGAGCAAGCCTTGTGGACATCGTATATGATTCCATATGGGGCGAGGAAAACCAGCTAATGACGATCTGATCAGGGGAGGAGCTCTTACACATGAATCAAATGATGACTTTTTTACAGACGAACGGCGGAGAGCTGCTGTATAAAACAGGTGAACATTTATATATTTCTCTTATTGCTGTTGTATTGGGTATTATCGTTGCGGTGCCGCTCGGCGTTCTGCTGACCAGAATGAAAAAAGGCGCAGGCGCGGTTATAGGTGCCGTCAACATTGTGCAAACCTTGCCGAGTCTGGCGATTCTGGCATTTTTTATCCCGCTTCTCGGTGTGGGAAAAGTGCCGGCGATCGTCGCTTTATTTTTCTATTCGGTGCTTCCGATTCTGCGCAATACGTATACAGGCATTAAAGGTGTAAACAAAAATCTGCTTGAGTCAGGAAAAGGGATTGGAATGACCGGCTGGGAGCAGATCCGGCTTGTCGAGATTCCGCTGGCGATTCCCATTATTATGGCAGGCATCCGCACATCCACGATCTATTTAATCGGCTGGGCGACCCTTGCCTCATTTATTGGCGGCGGCGGTCTTGGTGATTACATTTTTATCGGACTGAACCTGTATCAGCCTGAATACATCATTGGCGGTGCTGTGCCGGTTACAATCTTAGCCATTATCATTGATTATTTGCTAGCCGTGACGGAACGAAAAGTGACACCGAAGGGATTGCAAGGGATGAAGGAAGTTTCTTAAGGAGTTGGCTGTATTGAAAACGAAAAAAATCAGATGGATCGGCGCGCTCGCTTTCGCCTTTGTCATGCTGCTGAGCGGCTGTTCTCTGCCGGGACTTGGCGGCGCCTCACAAGATACGATCAAGGTCGGGGCGCAAAGTATAACAGAATCAGAAATTTTAGCGAATATGATTGCGCAGCTTATTGAACACGATACGGATTTAAATACGGCTTTAGTCAAAAATCTCGGATCAAACTATGTTCAGCACCAGGCGATGCTCGGCGGTGACATTGACATATCCGCCACACGCTATTCTGGCACGGATTTAACGAGCACCCTCGGAATGGAGGCGGAGAAGAATCCGGAAAAAGCGCTGAACATTGTACAGAAAGAATTTGACAAACGTTTTAAATATAAATGGTTTGATTCTTACGGGTTTGATAACACATACGCCTTTACCGTAACAAAAAAGTTTGCGGAAAAGGAGCATGTAAACACCGTATCTGATCTGAAGAAAAACGCTTCTGAATATAAGCTGGGGGTCGACAATGCCTGGCTGAAACGGAAGGGCGACGGATATAAAGGTTTTGTCAGCACGTATGGATTTGAGTTCGGAACAACCTATCCGATGCAGATCGGACTTGTTTATGACGCAGTCAAAAACGAGAAAATGGACGCCGTTCTTGCTTATTCCACAGACGGCCGGATTAAGGCGTATGATCTCAAAATCCTAAAAGACGATAAACAGTTTTTCCCGCCGTATGACTGTTCGCCGGTGATTCCGGAAAAGGTGCTTAAGGAACATCCGGAGCTTGAAGGCATTATTGATAAACTGATCGGGAAGATTGACACGGAAACCATGCAGGAGCTCAACTACGAAGTGGACGGCAAACTGAAGGAGCCATCTGTTGTGGCAAAGGAATTTTTAGAGAAACATCATTATTTTGACTAAGAAAAGAGGCAGACCAAATGGAAGTATTACAGCAGCTTGGCACTTACTATTCGCAAAACGGCAGTTATGTGCTGCAAGAGTTTTACCGCCATTTTCTGATGTCGGTGTACGGCGTTTTGTTTGCGGCCATCGTCGGCATTCCGCTTGGCATCCTGATTGCCAGATACAGAACATTAAGCGGCTGGGTTTTCGCCGTCACGAATGTGATCCAGACGGTGCCGGCGCTCGCCATGCTGGCCGTGCTGATGCTAGTGATGGGGCTTGGCGCGAATACGGTCACTTTATCGTTATTTCTTTATTCACTGCTGCCGATCATCAGAAATACGTACACAGGCATTGTCAGCATTGAACATGCCTATCTTGAATCAGGAAAAGCGATGGGCATGACAAAGTTTCAAGTGCTGCGGATGGTCGAGCTTCCGCTGGCGCTTTCTGTCATTATGGCCGGCCTCCGCACCGCGCTCGTCATTGCTATCGGCATTACTGCCATCGGGACATTTGTCGGCGCCGGAGGCCTTGGAGACATCATCGTCAGGGGATCAAACGCAACAAACGGGACCGCGATTATATTAGCTGGCGCGATCCCGACAGCCCTTATGGCGGTGATAGCTGATTTGGTCATGGGCTGGCTTGAACGCGCGTTAAGCCCGATTAAAAAGAAGAAAAAACTGGCCAGTGCAGCTTAATAAAAAAAACGCCTTGTTCATGACAGGGCGTTTTTTACGGTTTCGGCACATATTTAAAAATCTCTTCACTCTCAAAAAACTCAATCAGACGGCCGAGCCAATTGTAATAGTCGAGCCATTCCTTTAATTCCTTCAACAGCTCATTCACCTTTTCTTCCGCTTCAGGAGAAAGCTCTTCATCCAAGATACTGAGCAGCTCCCGGTTGAGTTTTTTATGTATCATTTTATTTTTGCTGACGACTTTGCTCCAAGTGGCTGTAAACAGAGTGATAAAGGTTTGGTAGTAATCCTCTTCAACATCGTATAAGTCTTTTCGCACGCCCTTTTCGAACACCTTCTCGGCGATGTTGGCATCGAGCATGTCCCGCACGACCTGGCTCATTCGCGTTTTGCTCATGCCGGTCGCTTCTGATAATTCCGTCAGCGTCATCGGCTTGCGATTCATATAAATAATGCCCAGCACACGTCCAACGGTAGAGGGCATTCCAAATGCATGCATGTTTTCCGCGATTCTTTCTATGAGGTGGTCTTCAGTCTGTTCAATTATCGTTAACGGATCTTTCTCCAACAGTTTCAATCCTTTCAGCTAACAATTCCGATGTCAATATACCACATTTTTGATGCGGCGGAAATGCTGTAATCATAGAATTTGGCAGGAAATTGGAGCAATAAGGAGATCATTACCGGTCAATACGGGTAAATCAGGGTTTACACATACTTTATAAATAATATGAACAAATTGTAAACTTTTTATTTTATAAACTTTATTCTATAATGGGAAGCATTCAATTGTCTGAAAAATTAAATATGAACTGAACGAATTGAATGAATTTAATTTTGGAGGTGCGATGTTTGCTGACATTAAAAAATGTCTCGAAAACATATAAGGGCGGAAAAAAAGCTGTGAACAGCGTGAATCTGGAAATTGAAAAAGGTGAATTTATCTGTTTTATCGGTCCAAGCGGCTGCGGAAAAACGACAACGATGAAAATGATTAACCGATTAATTGAGCCGTCAGCCGGTCAGATTTTTATTGACGGCGAGAACATGATGGAACAGGACCCGGTAGAACTCAGGCGTAAGATCGGCTATGTCATTCAGCAGATCGGACTGTTCCCCCATATGACCATTCAGCAGAACATTTCACTTGTGCCTAAGCTGCTGAAATGGCCGGAGCAGCAGCGGAAAGAACGTGCGCGTGAGCTTTTAAAATTGGTTGATATGGGACCTGAATATTTAGACCGTTATCCTCATGAATTAAGCGGGGGACAGCAGCAGCGAATAGGTGTATTACGGGCACTTGCCGCGGAACCGCCGCTTATCTTAATGGATGAACCGTTTGGGGCGCTTGACCCGATTACGAGGGATTCCCTTCAGGAAGAATTTAAAAAACTGCAAAAAACCTTACATAAAACCATCGTATTTGTTACCCATGATATGGATGAAGCGATTAAGCTAGCAGACCGGATCGTCATTTTAAAAGGCGGAGAGATTGTGCAGATCGGAACGCCTGATGATATTCTGAGAAATCCGGCAAACGAATTTGTTGAGGAGTTTATCGGCAAGGAGCGCCTGATTCAGTCATCAAGTCCTGATGTTGAGCGGGTTGATCAAATTATGAGTACACACCCGGTGACTATTACGGCGGATAAAACGCTCTCTGAAGCGTATCCAGCTGATGAGGCAGGAGCGTGTCGACTCGCTCCTGGTTGTAGATGACAGCCATGTTCTTCTAGGCTATGTAGATGTGGAAATCATTGATCAATGCCGGAAGAAAGCCGAGCTCGTAGGCGAGGTCCTGCATCAAGACATCTACACCGTCTTGGGCGCAACACTGCTGCGGGATACAGTACACAAAATTTTAAAACGGGGTGTAAAGTACGTGCCGGTTGTAGATGAAGACAGCCGTTTAATATGAATTGTGACGAGAGCGAGCCTGGTTGACATTGTGTATGAGTCCATCTGGGGAGAAGAAAAACAGCTCGCAGTATTGTCATAGGGAGGTTGTCAGACATGAATCATATCATTGAATTTTTGCAAACCAACGGAGGCGAACTGCTTTACAAAACATATGAGCATATCACCATTTCTCTCATCGCCGTCATTTTAGGCGTGGCTGCCGCTGTGCCTCTTGGGATTGTGCTTACCAGAATGAAAAAAGGAGCCGGCACCATTATCGGCATTGTGAATATCATTCAGACGCTGCCCAGTCTGGCAATCCTCGCTTTCTTTATCCCGCTCTTGGGAGTCGGAAAAGTTCCGGCTATTGTGGCCTTGTTTTTCTATTCCGTTTTGCCGATCCTGCGCAACACGTATACCGGGATTCGCGGCGTTAACAAAAATCTGCTTGAATCAGGAAAAGGCATCGGGATGACGGCAGCTGAACAAATCCGCCTCGTGGAACTGCCGCTTGCCGCGCCCGTCATCATGGCGGGGATCAGAACATCCACGATTTATTTAATCGGCTGGGCGACGCTTGCATCCTTTATCGGAGGCGGCGGATTGGGTGATTATATTTTCATCGGCCTGAATTTATATCAGCCGGAATATATCATCGGAGGAGCGGTTCCCGTCACGATATTGGCGATTGTCATTGATTATGTGCTTGCGTTGACGGAACGAAAAATCACGCCTGCCGGACTGCAGGGAATGAAGGAAGTTTCATAAGGAGGCTGCTCATGAAAAGAAAACATCTTAAATGGCTGAGCGGTTTTACGCTCGCAGTAATGCTGATGCTAAGCGGCTGTTCGCTTCCCGGGCTCAGTGCCGCTTCAGACCAGACCATTAAAATCGGCGCGCAAAGCATGAGTGAATCAGAAATCATCGCAAGCATGCTTGGCCAGCTGATCGAACACCATACGGATCTAAAAACAACAACCATTAAAAATCTCGGCTCCAACGCGGTGCAGCAGCAGGCCTTAATAAACGGAGAAATCGATATTGCGGCCACAAGATATACAGGTGACGCGCTGACAGGCACGCTGAGGATGAAACCTGAAAAAGATCCGGACAAAGCACTGGCGCTGACACAGCAGGAGTTTAAAAAAAGATACGATTTAAAATGGTATGACTCCTACGGGTTTGATAATACGTATGCCTTTACCGTCAGCAAGAAGCTTGCGGACCAATATCATTTAGAAAACGTATCAGACATCAAAAAATGGGCGCCGCAATTAAAGCTGGGCGTCGACAATTATTGGATGAAGCTGAAAGGGAACGGCTATCAGGATTTTACGAAAACCTACGGCATGACATTCGGCGGCACGTATCCGATGCAGATCGGGCTTGTGTATGACGCGGTGAAAAGCGGAAAAATGGACATTGTCCTCGCTTACTCCACGGACGGGAGGATCAAGTCCTATGATCTCAAAATGCTAAAGGATGATAAACAATTTTTCCCTCCGTACGACTGCTCTCCTGTTGTTCCGGAACAGGTGCTTAAAGAACATCCTGAACTGGAAGGCATCATTCAGAAAATGATCGGAAAAATCGATACAGCCACGATGCAGGAGCTTAACTATGAAGTCGACGGTAACCTAAAAGAACCGTCTGTCGTTGCCAAGGAATATTTGCAAAAGCATCACTACTTCGAATCGTGAAAGGGGGATTGACCAATGAATGTGCTTGAACAGTTAATGACGTATTATGCACAGAACGGCAGCTATGTAATGGAAGAGTTCGGCCGCCATTTTCTCATGTCGGCTTACGGCGTCTTGTTTGCTGCTGTCGTCGGGGTTCCGGTCGGAATCCTCATTGCGCATTTCCGCCGCTTGTCAGGATGGGTATTCGCCGTAACAAATGTCATTCAGACGATTCCGGCGCTCGCCATGCTGGCAGTCCTGATGCTTGTCATGGGGCTCGGCGCAAACACAGTGATTTTATCATTATTTCTGTATTCCCTGCTACCGATTATCCGAAACACGTACACAGGCATTGACAGCATTGAACACGCATACTTAGAATCAGGAAAAGCGATGGGGATGACGAAATTCCAAGTTCTTCGGATGGTTGAGCTCCCGCTCGCGCTTTCTGTCATTATGGCAGGCCTTCGAACGGCTCTCGTCATCGCTATCGGCATTACAGCAATCGGCACATTTGTCGGCGCCGGCGGCCTTGGGGATATGATCGTCCGCGGGTCAAACGCCACAAACGGAACGGCGATTATTCTAGCCGGCGCGATTCCGACTGCGGTGATGGCGGTTGCGGCTGATTTGCTCATGGCTTGGCTGGAGCGGGCGTTACATCCGGTCAAGAAAAAAAGAACCAGGGTGAGACGTATTCAAACAGCTGCATAAGAACAAAAAAAGAGGCTTGGATGATTCCAGCCTCTTTTTTCTTATTTAAATTGTAAACTGATCCATTTTCTCATTAAGTTCTTTCGCCAAATGCTCAAGCTCCTCAGCATTTTGAAGCACTTGATCCATTGAATGGGCGGATTGCTCGGTAATGGAAAATGTTTCTTCAATGCCGGCGGCGGATTCTTCAGAAACGGAGGCGATATTTTCAATCGATTGGTTAATTGTGATCGATTGGTTTGTTAACTGCTTTAATCCGTCCGTTACTTCCTTAATACTGTCCGCTACATAGGTGACCGATTGCTTAATGTTCTGCATGGCCTGTCCGGTGTCAGTCAGGTTTTCAGTACCTTTTTCTACTTCGGTAAAGCTGCTTTCCAGGTACTGGATGACAGTGTTGATTTCCTGCTGTGTGCCGCCAACTATTTTAGTGATATCCTGAACGGAGTCAGATACGCCATCTGCGAGCTTTCGGACCTCCTCAGCCACAACGGCGAAGCCTTTGCCGCTTTCTCCTGCGCGGGCTGCCTCAATTGCGGCATTAAGTGACAATAAGTTCGTTTGCTCGGCAATGCCGTTGATGACCTGAACAAGCTTGTTGATGTCCTGAGAATGCTGTTCCAGCGATCTCACTTTATGAACGGCCTCCTGAACGATATGATGGATTGTTTTCATTTGCTGCACTGACGTATCCATATTTTCGTTTCCGTTTACGGCGAGTTCGAGAACGTTTTGAGACGTATCGCTGATCGTCATGCCGTGATTGTAGGCTTTATCAATGCTTTCTGTAAATTCATTCATTGATTCGGCGATTGTCACAGCGTCTTGCGCCTGCTGCTCGGAGCCTTCAGCCATTTCGTTCATCGTTTCGGTAATATGCCTGCTGCCGGTTCTTGTTTCATTCGTTGCAGTGGTCAGCACCTGTGATGAAGAAAGCACGCGGGTGGAGATTTCTTTTGAATATCCGACGATATCTCTTAAATTCCCTACCATTTTCTGAAGCGCTTCGTTCAGATCGCCGAGCTCGTCTTTTGAGGCCAGCGGCTCTATGTCATTTGACAGATTGCCTTCGGCGATCTCATTCGCAGATGACTTCATTCGAATAATCGGTTTTACAATGCTGCGATTGATATAAAGCCAAATACATATGCTGATGGCGATGGAAGCTGCCAGAAGCAAAGCCGTGTAACTGAGACCTTTATGATAAACATCCTTGGTTTCTTTCACCGCCGTGTTGCTGCCTTCTTTATTAAAGTCAACAAGTTCAGTGATTGATTTTTTCATATCCTCAAAGCTTGCTTCAGTCTGTACCAATAACCCCCTTGCTTTATCTATATCATTCGTGCGTCCGCTCTCTAAAATCTGGTTATGAATATTCGTATATGAGTTGACTTCAGTCTTGAGCTGTTCGAAAATGCTGCGTTCTTTGTCATTAGAGATTGTCTTTTCATAGTTATCAAGCTTTTCATTGATATCCTTAAGGATCTGGTTCATATCTTGGTCCAGCGTATCCATTTTATCTTTGTCTGTATAAATCAGGAAATCCTTTTCCTTAGAGGAAAGGTGCTCTGTCAAATAATTAATAGATGTAATTTCTTTAATGCCGTCTATCCATTTTGTATTGATTTCATCTGTCTTTTTGATGATGTGCTGCATATTGAAAGCGCCTATTCCGCCTATAAGCAGATTGATGAGGATCAGTGTCAAAAATACCAGGCTGAATTTGCGGGAAATCGTCAGTCGCATTTACGTGTTCTCCTTTTAAAAAAAGTGATGTGATGTACTATATATCGGCTGAGAAATTGTTTTTTCACCTGGAAATAAAAAATAAAAAACGGCTCTTCTCTCCGTGAGATAGAACCGTTTTAGCAATTACATATGAAAGGAAGGGTCAATCCATTCAGTCGCCCATTTGGAGATTTCACCCAGAATGGGCGCTAACGCCATTCCTTTGTCGGTTAATGAATATTCGATGCGAACCGGAGTTTCGGGGATGACGTCCCGCTTAACAACTCCTTCAAGCTCAAGTTCTTTCAGCCTTTCTGACAGAACTCTGCCGCTTAGATTTGGAAGTGCTGCTTCTATTTCGCTAAATCGCTGCTGACCGTTCAACAGTTGAAAAACGATTAAAGCAACCCAGCGTTTGCTCAAGATGTCGACTGCTTTTTCAAATCTAGGACACATTTCTGATTGGTTCATACTTTTCACCTCGTCTGTCATTATTATAACGCAAATAACGAGGGAACGTATGCATGCGTGATTGATAAAATGCGGAAAGAGATGCAGAAGATTACGTGGAAGAGGAGCGTTTTTTCGCTTCGGAAGCTAAAAAATCGAAGTATTTGCTGAGATTTTCAATATCCTGCTTGGAGAGATGCCGCCATTTTTCGCTGTTAAAAAGAGACAGGTTCTCCGTTCCTCGAGTGACAGCCGTCTGATAAATCGCATAAATAGACTGATAGCTTTCCGAAGCCTCTCGAATTTCTTCAGGAAAAGCGGTAATGTGCCCTGCGGCTGCCATCAGGTTTTCGTGCGGTATTTTCAGCACCGCTGCGAGCTTTTTTATGGTCGCGGGCTTTGGTGTGCCGCGCTTGCCGTTTTCTATTTTTGAAATGGTCGCTGAGCTGATGCCCGAGTACACCGCAAGCTGGTTTACTGTCAGTTTGCGGGCGCGGCGCAGCGCCCTTAATTCCTGTCCGAATGTTGACATGATGATCGCCTCGCATTTCTGGAAAGAGTTATTGATCAGCAGATCGTTTTTTGGCTTCGTCTGAAATAAAAGAGAAATAATGATCCAGCATGAGCAAATCCTCTTTGTTGAGATACTGCCATTTTTCACTCTCAAGAAGGGCAAGATTTTTCAGGTCATAAGCCTCCGCCTTTTCAAGCAGCTGGCACTTCGTTTCATAAGGCGCTCTGGCTTCATGAATCTCTTCGATATATCCCGCTTTATACATAAGCCCTTCATAAGGAATTTTTAAGGCCTCCGCCAGTTTTTTGATGGTGGCAGGTTTAGGAACGCCGCGTTTGCCGTTTTCAATTCTGGAGATGCCGGCCGCGCTTACACCGGAATAAGTCGCCAGCTGGTTGACTGTCAGCTTTCTCTCCTCACGCAATGCCCGTAATTGTTCGCCGAAGCTTTCCATATGTCTCACCCCGTCCCTCACTGTTACTCATATTTTAGTATGTTTATTGACTAAAGGGAATAGGTAGGCTGGAAATGTATTGACAAAAGTTAACATACGCCGTAATGTAAATGTATAGAAAAAGTTTTTTCATGAACGGAAGGTGAGGAAAGTGCCAGTAGAAAAGATACAGATTAGACGTGATTATGTATTGCAGTATATGGTCAATAACGATTATTCCCTCAATCAGCTTGCGCTGGAAATCGGAGTCTCACCCGCCACACTGAGCCGTGTGCTGAATGGAGAAAGACGGCCGGGGCAGCTTGTGATCGGAAAAATGCTTCACTATTTTGACTTGAAGTTTGAGGATCTTTTTTACTATGATTTTATTGACAAAAGTCAATAACTTAAGAACGCCTAGGGAACCAAGCGTTTTCTAAGCCTTAACATCAATGTGTCAAAACAAAACCCGTCACAAGTTCATTGCATGTTTTCCATTGTTTTGTCGGCAGCTGATGGCCTTGGTATTCCAGCCTGAAAAATTCAGCGTGGCTGCATGCTTTCCGGTAATAGCCTGCATGTGTAAAGGTCCAGTCGCGCAGGCCGCCATACATAAACAGCATCGGCATGTTAAAACGGGGCAATTGTTCAAGGCAGCTGTAGTGGAGCGAATCCCGATAATATTGATACCAATGGCCGAGGTCAGCTTTTTTCATATGACTCGTTAATAGATTTCGGAGCTGTCTGTTTTTCGTATGGCTGCTGGCGATAATTTTCATCAGCATGCCGGGACTTTTTTCAAGAAGATACATTCCCATTTTGTGAAGCTGCTGACCGGCCATGGTATGAACAGCGGGGTACGCGCCGGACAACACCAAATGAGATACTTTGTCTGGCCGGGTGAAGCCAATGTGCTGTGCAATTAAGCTGCCGGCGGAATACCCGAATACTGCAGCCTGATCAATGTGCAAACGATCCATAAATTGCACGATCTCGTTTGCGTAATAGGAAATCGAGATTTGCTGGTCTGCATGATCGCTGTCGCCATGTCCGCTTAAATCGGGAAATATCACCCTGAAATGATCCGCCAGAAGGCGCTGATAATAAAAAACCTTGCGTCCCATGCCCGGCGGGTGAATAAAAATGATAGGGATTCCCTGTCCATATTCCTCATAATATAGATGTTTCTTATTGACTGTGCTGATGATCGGCATTGTTGTTCTCCCTTTTCGCTCAATTCATACGAATAGGCTAACCAAAACAAAATGTCTTATCCGGTCTTTTGGCGTCTGATACGGCGTGACATGCCAAACCTTTTCATGTAAAATAGAAGTAATGTAGGCCAGTGAGTCTGGAGGTGTAAGGGATGCACGCGGTTTTGATTACCTTATTGGTTATCGTCAGTATTGCACTTATTATTGTCGTTTTGCTTCAATCCAGTAAAAGCGCCGGATTATCTGGTGCGATTTCAGGCGGAGCGGAGCAGCTCTTCGGGAAACAAAAAGCAAGAGGTCTTGATTTGATTCTGCACCGCATTACGGTTGTGCTGGCAGTCTTGTTTTTCGTGTTGACGATTGCGCTTGCTTATATCCTATAGGGCAATGTTTGTATAAGGTCTGATGTAAAGTCAGGCCTTTTTCACGTTTCTGGCTGATATTCAGAGCGTTTTTTTCTTATCAAACTGTGGAAAACTAAAATGATCGTGCAGAAAGAAAGGGAGAAATGAGCATGAAAGTTGTGACACCAAAACCATTTACATTTAAGGGCGGAGACAAAGCGGTGCTTTTGCTGCACGGCTTTACAGGGAATACAGCAGATGTGAGAATGCTGGGACGTTATTTGAATGAACGGGGCTATACGTGCCACGCTCCTCAATATGAAGGACACGGCGTTCCGCCTGAAGAATTGGTACATACGGGGCCTGAAGACTGGTGGAAAAACGTCATGGATGGCTATGAATATTTAAAATCTGAAGGCTATGAGGACATTGCTGCCTGCGGACTGTCGCTTGGCGGGGTTTTTTCGCTGAAATTGGGTTACACTGTACCCATAAAGGGAATTGTCCCAATGTGCGCGCCAATGCATATTAAAAGCGAAGAGGTCATGTATCAGGGCGTCCTTTCCTACGCGCGCAATTACAAAAAATTCGAGGGGAAAAGCCCGGAGCAAATAGAAGAGGAAATGAAGGAATTTGAAAAAACGCCGATGAATACCCTTAAGGCGCTGCAAGACTTGATTGCCGATGTGCGAAAGAATGTCGATATGATCTATTCTCCGACATTTGTTGTGCAGGCCCGTCATGATCACATGATTAATACCGAAAGCGCAAATATTATTTACAACGAAGTGGAAACTGATGAGAAACAGCTGAAATGGTATGAGGAATCAGGCCATGTTATCACGCTGGACAAGGAACGGGACATCGTACATCAAGATGTGTATGAATTTTTAGAGAAGCTGGATTGGTAACCAACAGGAGGTCGGATTATGGAAAAAGAAGCATTTATGGATAAGCTTCTCTCGTTTATGAAGGAAGAGGCGTACAAGCCTCTGACTGTTCAGGAACTTGAGGAGATGTTACAGATTACGGATGCCGAGGAATTTAAAGAGCTCGTCAAAGCGCTGGTTGCGCTGGAGGAAAAAGGGCTTATCGTGCGGACGAGAAGCGACCGCTACGGCATTCCGGAAAAAATGAATTTAATTAAAGGAAAGCTTTCTGCGCATCCGAAGGGATTTGCCTTTTTGCTGCCTGAGGATACGTCGTTAAGCGATGTGTTTATTCCCCCTAATGAGCTGAATACAGCTATGAACGGCGATATCGTAATGGTACGCCTGAATTCGCAGTCAAGCGGCTCCAGACAAGAGGGCACCGTCATTCGTATTTTAGAAAGAGCGATTCAGCGGGTAGTCGGAACCTATACAGAAACAAAAAACTTTGGTTTTGTCATTCCGGATGACAAAAAAATCACAAGCGATATCTTCATTCCTAATAGCGGGAAAAATGGCGCGGCTGAAGGGCATAAGGTGGTTGTTAAGCTGACCAGCTATCCTGAAGGCCGAATGAATGCAGAGGGTGAGATTGAATCCATTCTCGGCCATAAAAATGATCCGGGCATTGATATTTTATCAGTCATCCATAAGCACGGACTGCCGGGTGAATTCCCTGCCGATGCAATGGAACAGGCGACAAGCACGCCTGATACGATTGATGAAAAAGACCTGAAAGACCGCCGTGATCTCCGTGACCAGGTCATTGTCACCATTGACGGAGCGGACGCGAAGGACTTGGATGACGCGGTTACAGTGACAAAGCTGGATGACGGCAGCTATAAGCTTGGCGTTCACATTGCCGACGTCAGCCATTACGTGACTGAAAACTCGCCGATTGACAAAGAAGCGATGGAAAGAGGAACGAGTGTGTATTTGGTTGACCGTGTGATTCCGATGATTCCGCACAGACTGTCAAACGGTATTTGTTCATTAAATCCGAAGGTTGACCGCCTGACACTTTCTTGTGAAATGACCATCAACAGTCGGGGAGAAGTCACAGAGCACGAAATCTTCCAAAGCGTCATCAAAACAACGGAAAGAATGACATATTCCGATGTGAATCAGATTCTTGTTGATGATGATGAAGAATTAAAGCAAAAGTACGAACCGCTCGTACCGATGTTCAAAGACATGGAGCGGCTGGCAGAAATTCTTCGCGAAAAGCGGATGAACCGCGGCGCCGTGGATTTTGACTTTAAAGAAGCAAAGGTGCTTGTTGATGAAGAAGGGGCGGTCAAAGACGTTGTGATCAGAGAACGCTCAGTCGCCGAAAAACTGATTGAAGAATTTATGCTTGTTGCGAACGAAACCGTTGCAGAGCATTTCCATTGGATGAACGTTCCGTTTATTTACCGGATACACGAAGAGCCTAATGCTGAAAAACTGCAAAAGTTTTTAGAGTTTGTGACAACATTTGGCTATGTTGTAAAAGGAACGGCGGGAAATATTCATCCGCGCGCGCTGCAAAGCATTCTTGACGCTGTTCGTGACAGACCAGAGGAAACAGTGATTTCTACTGTCATGCTACGTTCCATGAAGCAGGCGAAATACGACCCGCAAAGCTTAGGGCACTTCGGCCTGTCAACGGAATTCTATACCCATTTCACATCGCCGATCCGCCGTTATCCGGATTTAATCGTCCACAGATTGATCAGAACGTACTTAATCAACGGCAAGGTCGATGAAGCGACACAGGAGAAGTGGGCTGAACGGCTTCCGGATATCGCTGAACATACTTCATCAATGGAACGCCGTGCAGTTGACGCAGAGCGTGAAACAGATGATTTGAAAAAAGCGGAATATATGCTTGATAAAATCGGTGAAGAATTTGACGGCATGATCAGCTCTGTGACAAACTTCGGGATGTTTGTCGAGCTGCCGAATACAATTGAAGGACTCGTCCACGTCAGCTTTATGACGGATGACTATTATCGCTTTGACGAGCAGCATTTTGCGATGATCGGCGAGCGGACGGGGAATGTGTTCCGCATCGGAGATGAAATTACAGTTAAAGTCGTTGACGTCAATAAAGACGAGCGCAATATTGACTTCGAAATCGTCGGTATGAAAGGCACCCCGCGCCGTCCGAGAGAAATGGACAGCCGCAGCCGAAAACGCGGAAAACCTGCCAGAAAACGCGTGTTAAGCACAAATACGCCTGTATCTCCTGCTCCTTCCGAGGAAAAAGGAGAGTGGTTCACAAAGCCGAAGAAGAAAAAGAAAAAACGAGGCTTTCAAAACGCACCGAAGCAGAAACGGAAAAAGAAGAAATAGCAGCTCAACCAGCAAATAGGGCCGCAGCGCTCTATTTGCTTTCTTTCGGAAACAGCTTTTCATTGTAGCCATGCGTGACATTTGGTAAAATAGAGCGTATCGCAAAGGTGGACAGTTTTTCCTTAGTGAGAGGAGGTTCTGGCATGCCGAAAGGGTCAGGAAAAGTATTATCACAAAATAAAAAAGCCAATCACGATTATTTTATAGAAGAAACATATGAAACAGGCATTGTATTGCAAGGAACAGAAATCAAAGCGATTCGCGCCGGCCGCGTGAATCTAAAAGATTCCTTCGCCAAAATCGAACGGGGAGAAGTATTTCTCCACAATATGCACGTCAGCCCGTATGAGCAGGGAAACCGCTATAACCACGATCCGCTCCGGACGAGAAAGCTGTTAATGCACCGCAAGGAAATTAACAAGCTGATCGGCTTAACGAAGGAAAAAGGTTATTCTCTCGTTCCGCTCAAGCTGTATTTGAAAAACGGCTTTGCCAAAGTTCTTCTCGGCCTGGGTAAAGGGAAGAAAAACTATGACAAACGTGAAGATCTGAAGCGCAAGGATGCGAAGCGTGAAATTGAAAGAGCGTTCAGAGACAGTCAAAAAGGGTTCTAAAAAGCATAACGCTTGATACTGAAATCCAGCCTGTGCTATACTGATTTCACGATGAGATGACACGGTCTTTTCTTGAAGGATTTGTCAATTGAAATAAGCCGTGATCATGTTATAATAAGAATGTAGCCAGTTTGAGTGAGAGCTTGATATTTCTCCCGTATTTCCCTTATAACAAGGGGACGTTACGGATTCGACAGGGATGGATCGAGCTTGAGCTGCGAGCCGAGAGGCGATCTCGTAAACACGCACATAAATATAACTGGCAAAACTAACAGTTTTAACCAAAACGTAGCATTAGCTGCCTAATAAGCGCAGCGAGCTCTTCCTGACATTGCCTATGTGTCTGTGAAGAGCACATCCAAGTAGGCTACGCTTGCGTTCCCGTCTGAGAACGTAAGAAGAGACAAACAGACTAGCTCTCGGAAGGCCCGCCCGCAGGCAAGAAGATGAGTGAAAACACAAATATGCAGGCTACGCTCGTAGACGCTTAAGTAATCGATGTTTCTGGACGTGGGTTCGACTCCCACCGTCTCCATACTTATTATTAAAAAAGCCTTGAAATTGTTGAGTTTTCGACGTTTTCGAGGCTTTTTGAAATATTAAAATCCATTGTAATTCTTATCTAAATTACATGATGTTTTTTCGATTTTTTTCCTACCTTAATTGCTTCTTAAAATACTATTATTCTAACGAAATATGTGATAGATTTATCAAGACTTCAATTAAAGGAGAAAATTTATTCATGAGCGTATTAGACCGATTAAAGATTAAAACGCATAAAGATCCTTACTTTAGTAAAGTTGGATATGAAATATTAAATGAATCAGCATTAAAACGAAGAGTTAAGGTGACTGTCGTAGTTCCAGTATATAACGCTATTGATTATTTAAAGAAAACAATAGATTCTGTTATACTTCAAAATATCGGATTTCATAATATTTCCCTTATTTTAGTTGATGATGGGTCTAATGATGGGTCTCGAGATGTTCTAACAGAATATTCAAGACTTTATGAAAATATTGTTAGTGTTTTCTTGGAAAAAAATACAGGTACTCCTGCGTTCCCGAGAAATCTTGGAGTCCATTTATCCAACTCCAAATATATTACGTTTCTCGATGCAGATGATTGGTTCTCTCATGAGGGAGTTAAAGTGCTATATGATTTGTTAGAGGAGACGAACGTTGATTATGCTGTGGGGAAAACCATTCAAGTCGATTCTAAGGAACAAACAGTAATTGGTAGATATGAATCCAGTCAGATTAGACACAATGTATCTCCGTTTTCTATTAAACATCTATTTTATCATCTTGGTCCGCGGGCTCGTATGATGAAACTTGATGTAATCAAGAAAAATAGAATTAAATATCCTGAAATGAAATTTGCTGAAGACAAACAGTTTTTTATTGATGTTCTTCTAGCTGTAGGAGAAATTTCAACAACTACAACACCGGTTTATTACCTTAACAGAATAGACGAAAATAATTCCTTAACAAAACAAACAGATGCACTTGAGAAAATGGACTCAAATATAGCTGTATTAAAGTATGTATTAGAGAAGAATTTGAAACCAGAACAAGAAAAGTTAATCATTAACCGTTTAATTGAATTTGATAGTATTACAAGATTATTTGATCGAAAGCACTTTGTTAAAAGTAAAAACAAAGATGCATATTATAAAAAATTTCACACAGTAATGAACATTTTCAAGAAATATAAACGTACGTATCAGTTCGAAGATACAATCATAAAACCAATAAGTAGAATTTATTTCGATCTTGCGATGAATCAAGATTATGATACATTAGAAGCTTTGGCTGATTGGTCTAAAAACAAAGGAGAAAGTTATTTTATAGAGAAAGAAGGCTTGCCTTATAAAGTAGCTTGTTTGAAAAATGGGGAAAAAATTAGTATCCCAATTGACGTTAAAGCCGAAATTTGTGAAGAAAAACAATATGATGATCAGATAGAGTTGAAAATTTCTTTGAAAGGCCATAAAATCCCTAAAATTCAAGGACTTATTTTACAAAGTAGAACGCATGTTGAACAGTCTCACTTAATTGAAGAAGGAGTTAGGCATACCCAAGACAATTATATAACGGTTAAGTTAAATCCAAAAAATCTAGAGCAAATAAAGTTAGATGGGTATGCTGTATTTTTACGTCACAGCGACTATGAAAAAATTCGGATTACTAAGGATACAGAACTAGGCCTACAAGTCAAACTGGCAAAAAATAAACTGTTTATGATTTATAAGACGATTCGAGGGAATGTCGGGATTAAAGTTATTAAAGAGGATAAGAAAAAGTAGATTTAGTGAATAACATGATTCAAATCCGATTTCACGGTCAAAATATCAATCTCAAACTAGCTTTTATTTTCAGTGGCCGAGACGTTTATTTAAATAGAACAAAAACTGTTGATACTTAAAATTCTAGTGTTTTAAGTATGATATAGTAAAGTGTAGTCAGGCTAGTCTTTGAAAACCTCTTCTTCTAGGAAGAGGTTTTTTGTTGTATGACTTCCAGAACATGCTGTCGTATTTGGTACCTCGAGTGCAAAACTAAGATGAGTTTGATTTGGAAAGTAAAATATTGATGGAAACCTTTTACAGGTTCTGCTTTATTTTTTTCGTATAACAGGCACCAAAAAGTGCGTACTTCCACTTGAATCCCAGCTGTTTCATACTGGTTTTACAGCAGATGTTTTACCAATCGCATTTCTGTTAATAAATAAGAGGAAACAAAAACGGAGGGATGAACGGATGAAGCTGAATTTACATGGAAAAACCGCACTGGTGACCGGCTCAACGTCGGGGATCGGCAAAGCGATTGCCGCTTCGTTGGCGGAAGAAGGCGCGGCGGTTATCATTAACGGACGCCGGGAAGAAAAAGTGAATCAGACGATAGACGATTTGAAAACACAGCATGCAGAGGCTGTGTTTTATCCGGCCGCATTTGATCTTGGAACCGAAGAAGGCTGCAATGACCTGTTTCGGACATATCCGCAGGTTGATATTTTGGTCAATAATTTAGGGATTTTTGAACCGGCAGAGTATTTTGATATTCCCGATGATGAGTGGTTCCGGTTTTTTGAAGTGAATATTATGAGCGGTGTGAGGCTCACACGCAAGTATTTACACAAAATGATAGAGAAGAAAGAAGGCCGGGTGATTTTTATTGCCAGTGAAGCGGCAATCATGCCTTCTCAGGAAATGGCCCATTACAGCGCGACGAAAACGATGCAGCTTTCCATTTCCCGCAGCTTGGCGGAGCTGGCAACCGGCACAAATGTAACGGTAAATACAGTCATGCCGGGTTCAACCTTAACAGAGGGAGTGGAAACAATGCTGAACTCTCTTTATCCTGGTGAAAACCTGACTGTTCAAGAAGCTGAGACCCGTTTTATGAAGGAAAACCGTCCGACTTCAATTATCCAAAGGCTGATCCGGCCAGAAGAAATCGCTCACTTTGTTACATTCCTAAGCAGCCCGCTGTCTTCCGCGATTAATGGCGCGGCACTTCGGGCGGACGGCGGCTTGGTCCGCAGCGTCTTTTAGAAAACCTCTCCCTCTGGGAAGAGGTTTTTTTATTGTATTGATTTCCAGAACTTGCTGTCGTATAATTTTGGTACTGAAATAGTTTTTTTAGTACCGAAAGCGAGGTGGTTGATTTGGAAAAAAGAATATTGGCGGAAACCATTCGGCTGATCAGACAGAAAGGTTTTTCATTTACAATGAACGATCTGGCGGGAGCGCTTGGAACAAGCAAGCGGACGCTTTATGCGCATTACCCGTCGAAAGATCAGCTTACGGAGGCCGTCGTGGCGCAGTTTATCGCAGAGATGAAGCAACTGGAAAAAAGCATCTATGAAGATGAGACCCTAGATGCGCTTGAAAAGGTGAAGCAAATGCTGATCGGTCTTCCAAAGGAAATGGAGCTGCTGAACATGGGGTTATTACAAGAGCTGAAGAAATCCCATTACGATGCGTGGCTCAAATTAGACACGTTTATGAAGGAAGAATGGTCAGTTGTTATTGGATTGTTAAACGAGTGCAGGGAGCAAAAGAAGATCAGAAACATCAACATTGATTTATTGGTTCAAATGTATATAGGAAGCATCAACCAAGTATATGATCCTGATTATCCGCTCAAACATCAGTACACGACAGGAGAAGTTCTTGAATCAATCGTAGATGTATTATGTAACGGTATAACAGAAAAATGAGGAGGCTGGTGGCGCGTGCAGTGGATGTTTTTATGTTTGGCCATTTTATTTGAAGTTGCCGGAACGGTCAGTATGAAGCTTTCAGCGGGTTTCACGAAGCTTCTGCCGAGTGTGCTATTGATGTTTTTTTATGGCGGGAGTCTTTTCTTTCTGACGCTTACGCTCAAATCTATCGATGTATCTGTTGCTTACGCTGTCTGGTCGGGGATGGGCATTGTCCTGATCACAGTTGTCGGGTTTTTGTATTTTCAAGAGAATATAAGTGTCATGAAACTAATTTCAATCGGGCTGATTATTGCCGGTGTTGTGTCTTTAAACCTGATCGATCAAGGGGCGGAGCCTCAAACGGTACATAAAAGTGAGCAGTAACATGAGAGTGATGAAACTGTTCTTTCTCGTGACGGATATCGGTTTTATATTGTACTGGCTGTCTGCCGGCTTTTCATTAATGCCGGAAAGCTGGGCCTTTAAACATTATCAAGATCCGTTTATGATCGCCTGGAATTGGTCCTTTTTTCCCTTGGATATCTTAATCTCCATGACTGGTTTGTACAGCTTGTATTTGCAGCGCGTCAAAAGAGCAATATGGAGGCAGCTGGCGCTGATTTCTCTTGTGCTGACCTTCTGTTCAGGCCTTCAGGCTTTATCATTCTGGACATTTAGCGGGGATTTTGATCTTGCATGGTGGCTGTTTAATGGATACCTTTTGATTTATCCTTTATTTTTTATTCACAGACTTTTATCTAAGCAGTGCGAGTAGCACTGTTTTTATTTTTTGAAAACACTTTGTTTTCTGAAAAGTAAAACGATATAATATGTAATATATTGCATATTACATGTCAGGAGGATATACGTTGGCGACTCAGAAACAGCGGTTGTACGGCTTTTTAATGGTGATTGTCGGAGCTGCTTTTTGGGGATTATCGGGAACGGTTGCCCAGCATTTATTTGAAACGAGTGATGTATCGGTGGAGTGGCTTGTAACGGTGCGTTTACTGTTATCAGGCCTGTTGGTGCTGATTATTGTGTCCGCTGGTAAAAACAGGAGGGCAGTTTGGGGCATATGGAAAGATAAAAAAGCGGCTGTCCAGCTTATTGTTTTCGGGATTGCCGGCATGCTGGGTGTTCAGTATACGTTTTTAGCTTCAATCGGAACCGGAAACGCAGCGGTGGCTACGCTGCTTCAATACTTAGCGCCTGTTCTGATTATGCTGTATTTGCTTCTGACCCGAAAGAATTCATTTCAGTTTTCCGATTTTTTGGGGCTATTATTGGCTTTAGCAGGCACTTTTTTGCTGCTGACGAATGGAAACATCAGCAATTTAACAGTTTCTCCTTTATCTGTTGTATGGGGTCTTCTTTCTGCTGGCGCACTTGCCTTCTATACGCTGTATTCCAGTTCTCTTTTGAAAACATGGGGGTCGGCTCTCGTCATTGGCTGGGGGATGCTGATCGGGGGCGTCGGCATGAGCTTTATTCATCCGCCTTGGGCAGTACAGGCAGAAGGCTGGACGGTTTCTGGAATTGTATCGGTGGCTTTTATTGTTATTTTCGGAACGTTATTGGGATTCTGCATGTACCTAGAAAGTTTGAAATATTTATTCCCGCAAGAAGCGAGCATGCTGGGATGCACTGAGCCGGTTGCCGCAGTCGCGTCTTCTATTCTTTGGCTTGGCGTGTCCTTTGGGTTGTTTCAAGCAGCAGGAGCGGCATGCATTTTAGTCATGATTTTTGTCCTTTCACAGAAGAAAAGTGCCGGCAAAACGGCAGCATTAAAAAACCAAACCCATATTCAGAGGTGATGCTTTGTGCCGATACCGTCAAATACCCCGAAGCCGAAACGGCAGACTGCCAAAAAGCTTGCTTTTGAGCAAATTCAAAAATGGATCGTGGAAGGAGTGCTTGTGCCCGGAGAAAAATTGAATGACGATGCGTTGGCCAAAGCGCTTGGCGTCAGCAGAACACCGGTCAGAGAGGCTTTGCAATTATTAGAGATGCAGGGGTTTGTTGAAATGTCTCCGGGGAAAGAAACAAGAATTTCACAGATTGAAAAAAATGATGTCTTCAAAGTCTATCCGCCGATGGCGTCTCTCCAATCCACCGCTGCCGAATTGGCAATTGAAAACATTCATTCGTCTCATATAGAGCAGCTGACAGCCATCAATCACGAAATGAAAGCGGCAATTGACCGAAACGAAATCTATGAAGTGCTTGGCATTGATAAAGCGTTTCATGATGTGATAATTGAGGCGGCTGATAATGAATATATCCGCAATTTTACCTCAGTTCTTCACATGCATATTCTTCGGCTTGAGTACCTTTTTTTCAAGTCTCCGCAGAATTCTATTGAAGAACATAACCAAATCATTCAGGCATATAAGGAGAAGAACCGGAAAAAGGCGGCTGAGCTGACATACAGCAACTGGATCAAACCAATGCATGACATTGCGAAAAAACTTGTGTAATGAAGGCAGAGAAGATATGTCTCTGTCTTTTTTGATGAGAGCATATCCAATGAGAAGATGGGTCTGTTTCTGGGCATACTATGGCGAATAAACGGGAAGAGACCAACATCATGTCGTTAAAGAGGGTTATGTAATATGAACAAGTCTTCTGATCAAAATCGAAGAACAGTGCCAAGTGTCGTCAAGGATGCCTTTCGCATTCATGCAACCCCTTTCCCATGGAAAAAGGCAATCGGGTCAGGCGTCGCTTCAGGATTTCCTGTGTTTGTCGGCGCATTGTCGGGACACACGGATTTCGGTTTGACCGCTAGCATCGGCGGCTTTGTTTTTTTATATGCAGGCGGGGAATCGTATACGAAACGTATTCTGAAGCTGCTGTTAGTTTCATTGGGGATCGCCGCATCGTTTGGATTAGGGACGCTTTTGGCAGGGACTTTCTGGAGCATAGCGGCTGTTCTGGGGCTTATCGGGGCAGCTGCAATGTTTATTTTTGGCGCGCTTGGGATACAAGGGCCAGCACCGATGTTTTTTGTCCTTGCCTTTTTGGTGAGCTCGGGTTTGCCGGCAGATCCTTCAGAAGCTCCGTTCAGAGCGGGACTGACATTTGCCGGCGGGCTTTTCGCCACAGGAATCGCCTTGATTGGCTGGATCAATAACAGGCATGGACCGGAAAATACAGTGCTGAAAAGAACATACCGCCAGCTTGCATCCTGCCTTTCCGATGTCGGAACTCCTGATTTTCATAACGCGCAGCATCAGACCGTGCTGATGCTGAGAACAGCCCGTCAAACGGTGCTCGGCAAAGGGAATAGATGGAGAAAATCGCCTCATGATGAACGTTTTATCCGCTTGCTGGAAAAAGCGGATGATCTCTTCATCTCGATTATTCATTTTTCTGCCGAAACACCAAACGCAGATAAGGCCCAGAGCGCAAAGGCACTTCGCCAAACTGCCGACATGCTGGGGCAATCTCGTGTTTCCGATGCGTTTCCTATTCAGGAGGATGAAGCGGAGCCAGCCCGGAAGCTGTATGAAGAAATCAACGAGGTGTTGAGTATCGCTTCAGGGCGGAATGATGATCCATCGGACGCGGAGCCAAGCCGTCTGCCATCCTCCTATTACTTTCTGAGAAATGCCTTTGACTGGGAGTCACCTGTTTTGATTCGGGCATTAAAGTATGGGATTGTGCTGTTTGCGGCGGCTTTGTTTGCCAATGCTTTCGGTTTTCACCGTTCTTACTGGATTCCGCTCTCGGCAGCGGCGGTGATGCTGGGCACGACTGTTGTCTTTACGCTGCAAAGAGCCATTCAGCGTTCGGCAGGAACCGTAATTGGCGTGATGCTGGCAGGAGCGATCCTGTTCTTTAAGCCATCCGGCGTGTATATCGCTTTATGTATCACAATGCTTCAATTTCTTCTTGAAATGCTGATTGTCCGCAATTATGCTTTGGCTGTTCCTTTTCTGACCGCAAACGCGCTTGTTATCACAGAAACCATGCATGGCGGCTTGGGGGCCGGTTATTTTATAGCGGCGAGGCTGACCGATGTGGCTGTCGGCAGCACAATTGGCCTATTGGGAACGATGCTTTTGTGGAGACGTTTTTCAGCAAAACGCCTGCCTGAATACATGAGGGAAGTGATCAGGCTGGAAGGGCAGTTTATGGAGAAACTGTTAGCCGGACAGCAAATAGACGGACATCAGCTTAGAGTGAGCTTAGTCAGGCTTCGGGATGCATATGATAAAGCACTTGGAGATTTTCCAAAAGCGAAAGCGGATACGCTGTGGGCGGCGATCTCTGGAGTACAGCACTTAGGTTATTATTTGCTCTCGGCTCAAGCCCATCATCGTCCGCCCTCTCCGGTTTCTGAAGAAGAAATAAACCATTTGAGAGCGTTTTTTGAACAGGCTGAGCAATCAGTACTGATGAAAATGCCGCCCGCTGTTGTAGAAGTGCCGCGTTTTCCGTATTATCCGCGAATCAGCGGGGAGCTCTACACATTGTATACAGGTTTGCGAACAGCTTATGAAAAGTAAGCTGTTCGTACGGATTTAAAAAAATCTTTAATTCGAGATATTTTTCTTGAAAGCAATTTTTATTGCACCTATAATAAGGTTTAAGAGATAAAGAATAATCATGACGCGTCTGAATGATAATAACGGATGTGTAATTTTAAAATTGAAAGGGCTGGTAAAAATGGCAAAAGTATTGTATATCACTGCTCACCCGCATGATGAAGCGACTTCTTACAGCATGGCAACCGGTAAAGCGTTCATCGAATCATACAAAGAAGCAAATCCAAATGATGAAGTTGTACATATCGACTTGTACAAAGAAAACATTCCTCACATTGATGCTGATGTATTCAGCGGCTGGGGCAAGCTCCAGTCCGGCGATGCACTTTCTGAAAACGAAAAAGAGAAAGTGGGCCGTTTAGGAGAGCTTAGCGATCAATTTGCATCAGCTGATAAATATGTGTTCGTCACACCATTATGGAACTTCTCATTCCCGCCGGTGATGAAAGCGTACCTTGATTCAGTTGCAGTAGCAGGAAAATCTTTCAAATATACTGAACAAGGTCCTATCGGCTTGTTAACTGATAAAAAAGCGATTCACATTCAAGCGCGCGGCGGCTATTATTCAGAAGGCCCTGCGGCTGAAATGGAAATGGGCCACCGTTACATTGGCATCATGATGAACTTCTTCGGCGTTCCATCCTTCGATGGCATTTTCGTAGAGGGTCATAATGCAGAGCCTGACAAAGCACAGCAAATCAAAGAAGATGCGATTACCCGTGCAAAAGAAGCAGGAAAAACATTCTAATGAAAAAGCCTCCCCGTATAAAGGGAGGCTTTATTTATTGTTCTAACGAAATGGTCCGTTTCTCTTCACTGCTTTTCACAGCCGCTTCAATGATCCGGATGACATCAATTCCCTCTTCAGCTGTGACAGGCAGCGGCGCGCCTTCACGTATGCTGTCCGCTATTTTGCGGTAATAGGTAAGGTAAGAGCCGTTAACTGATGGAATGGTTTCTGTTTTTTTGTTCTCGCCATGAACAGTTGTCAGCTGACCGTAAGACTCGTGATCATCCGCACCCCAGCTGTCATCCTCCGGTTTTTTCCCGGCTCTGAGGGCATCCTCCTGTCCGTCAATCCCGTATTTGATAAAGCTTGATTGCTGTCCGTGAATTTGATAACGCGGCCCGTTTGCCGGGACGATTGATCCGGCGTATAGAATGGCTTGGAGCTTGCCGTAATCCATTGTCAGATGAAAATAATCAACGGTTTCAGCATGTTCTCTTTGAGCCATGACTTTTGCGGTTACAGCTTTAGGCATTCCGAATAAATGCAGGGCCTGGTCTATGATATGAGAGCCGAGATCATACAGCGTACCGGTGGCAGCCCCTTCTTTTTCCCGCCATCTTGCTTGAATCTCAGGTTTGTATCGGTCATAGGAGACCTGATATGTATTGATATCTTCTAGAGACCCGTCATCAATGAGTTTCTTAATTGTTAAAAAGTCATTATCCCATCGCCTGTTATGGTATACGCTTAACAAGACGCCTCGTTCGTCGGCCGCTTTTTTTAATTTCTCCCCTTCTTCAGCAGTGGCTGTCATCGGTTTTTCAATAACGACATGTTTGCCCGCCTGAATGCATGCCAATGCGTGCTCGTAATGCAGGCCGCTCGGAGTGGTGACGATGACAAGCTCAATTGCCGGATCATTTGTCATCTCTTCAAGCTCATGCACTACTTCGGCATCAGGGAAATCACGCTTCACCTCTTCCGTTCGCGATGTCATCACCTTGCTGATATGATACTCGTCCAGAACGGCAAGCAGCGGCGCGTGAAAGACCGAGCCTGACAGTCCGTACCCTAATATCCCTACCTGTATCGTATTCACTTTTCTTCTCCCCTTTTAAAAGTGCTTTGATAAAGGTATATACCCTTATCTTCAAATGGTAAAACCTGCATAGTGGATTTTTTTGCCGCCGCAAGCTTAGACAACGGTTTGGACAATCAGTATAATGGGAATTAATATATGAAACAGAGGTGTGCGCATGGAGAAGCATAATGAACATAAAGCATTAAACCATAAAAGCTCGAAAGAAAAGGATCAAATTACAAACCGATTGAAACGGATAGAAGGCCAGGTCAGAGGCATTCAAAATATGGTGGAAAACGATCGATATTGTGTAGATATTCTTGTACAGATTTCAGCTGTTCAGGCGGCAATGCAAAAAGTGGCTCTCCACTTGCTTGAAGATCACGCCCATCATTGCGTAGCAGACGCCATCAAAAGCGGAGACGGGGACCAAGCCATTTCTGAGCTATTAGACGTATTTAAAAAATTAGCGAAATAATCATGTTTTATTATTGTAATACCCTACGGGGGTATGGTAGGATGAAAACAGATCGAATAAACAGGAGGAATTCATATGGAACAAAAAACATTGCAAGTTGAAGGCATGTCTTGTCAGCACTGCGTCAAAGCAGTTGAAACGAGTGTGGAAGAGCTTGACGGAGTTAGTGCTGTTCATGTCAATCTTGAAGCGGGGAAAGTTGATGTCACGTTTGATGCCGGCAAAGTGTCAGTCAAAGACATTGCGGATGCGATAGAAGACCAAGGCTATGATGTAGCCAACTGATTCACGGTATCGCGCCTTCATCAAGGCGCGATATTTCTTTCATTTTTATATACCCCCCGGGTGTATATAAAGGAGTGAGTGTATTGAGTGAGCAAAAGGAAATTGCGATGCAAGTATCTGGTATGACTTGTGCGGCGTGTGCCGCCAGAATTGAAAAAGGCCTGAAGCGGATGCCTGGTGTCACGGATGCCAATGTGAATCTGGCGACGGAAACGTCAAATGTTACCTTTGACCCTGCTGAAACAGGAACAGAAGCAATCCAAGAAAAAATAGAAAAACTGGGTTATCACGTCGTAACGGAAAAAGCTGAGTTTGATATTGAGGGCATGACCTGTGCAGCATGCGCCAATCGGATTGAAAAGAGGATTAGCAAATTAGAAGGCGTTACAAATGCTCCGGTGAACTTTGCTTTAGAAACTGTAACAGTTGAATACAACCCAAAAGAAGCGGCTGTCAGCGATTTTAAAGAAGTCGTTGATAAGCTCGGATATCAACTTAAGCTGAAAGGTGATGAGGATAGCGAAGCCGCTGCTTCCAAAAAGAAAGAAGAACGGCAGCAAACAGCGAGACTGATCTTTTCAGCTATTCTGTCATTTCCTTTGCTGTGGGCGATGGTGAGCCATTTTACATTTACTTCGTTCATTTGGGTGCCGGATTTATTCCTCAATCCGTGGATGCAATTTGCCCTTGCGACCCCGGTGCAGTTTTTGATCGGCTGGCCGTTTTACGTCGGCGCATATAAGGCGCTCAGAAATAAAAGCGCCAATATGGATGTATTGGTTGCACTCGGAACAACGGCTGCTTATGCTTACAGTCTTTATCTTACGATTCGAAGCCTCGGTTCCCATGGGCATACTGACGGCCTTTACTATGAAACAAGCGCGATTTTGCTGACGCTCATTTTGTTAGGAAAGCTGTTTGAAACGAAGGCGAAAGGGCGCTCATCAGATGCCATTAAAAAGCTCATGAAGCTGCAAGCCAAAACAGCGGCGGTCGTAAGAGACGGACAGGAGCAAATCATCCCGATAGATGAAGTGGCTGTTGGTGATATTGTTCATGTCAAACCAGGCGAACGAATTCCTGTCGATGGAGAGGTGCTGGAAGGCCGCTCGGCTGTAGATGAATCCATGATTACAGGAGAAAGTCTTCCCGTTGACAAATCTCCCGGTGACAGCGTGACAGGAGCGACTGTGAACTCAAACGGTTTCCTGAAAATCAAGGCTGTTAACGTCGGGAAAGAAACAGCGCTTTCTCATATCATCAAAATTGTGGAGGAAGCACAAGGATCAAAAGCGCCGATCCAGCGTCTCGCCGACCAGATCTCAGGCATTTTTGTGCCGATTGTATTGGGGATCGCCGTCCTCACGTTCCTTATTTGGTATCTTTGGGCGTCTCCAGGTGATTTTGCTGAAGCGATCAGCAAGTTTATTGCGGTTCTCGTCATCGCCTGTCCATGTGCACTGGGTCTTGCCACCCCGACAAGCATTATGGCAGGATCCGGACGGGCGGCTGAATTCGGCATTCTTTTTAAAGGCGGAGAGCATTTAGAAAAAACACACCGCCTTGATACCATTGTTCTCGATAAAACCGGAACAGTGACAAACGGAAAGCCGAAGCTGACTGATGCCATTCCGGCCGATGGCTTTGAAGAAACAGAGCTGCTCCGGTTCGCAGCAGCAGCTGAGACGGGCTCGGAACACCCGCTGGGCGAAGCGATCGTTGCCGGTGTGAAAGATAAAGGGCTGGAGATACCGAAGCTCACCCATTTTGTAGCGAAAGTAGGCGCTGGTATTTCAGCCGAAGCCGGAGGCAAAACGATACTCGTCGGCACAAGACGGTTAATGGAGAGCGAACGGATTGAGCATGAGGCTCTTCTTCCTCGGATGGAGGAGCTTGAAGGAGAAGGAAAAACGGTGATGCTCGTGTCCATTGATGGAGCAGCAGCGGGACTTGTAGCGGTTGCCGACACGATAAAAGACACGTCGCGGGAGGCAGTCACCCGTCTGAAAGAGATGGGTCTGGATGTCATCATGATGACCGGGGACAATCGCAGAACGGCAGAAGCGATAGCAAAGGAAGCTGGAATTGACAGCGTCATTGCTGAGGTCCTTCCTGAGCAAAAGGCAGCGGAAATCTCCCGCCTGCAAAAAGAAGGACGCCAGACGGCAATGGTCGGTGATGGAATCAACGATGCACCCGCGCTTGCCACAGCGGATATCGGCATGGCAATTGGAACAGGCACCGACATCGCGATGGAAACAGCGGACATAACGCTCATTCGCGGCGATCTGAACAGTATTGCGGACGCCATCCGTATGAGCAGACTTACCATGAAAAACATTAAACAAAACTTATTCTGGGCACTTGGCTATAACAGTCTCGGCATTCCAGTCGCGGCCCTTGGATTTTTAGCGCCATGGATAGCGGGAGCGGCAATGGCTTTTAGCTCTGTATCTGTTGTTCTGAATGCGCTGCGTCTGCAAAAAGTAAAATAAAAACCGGTGATTTGCCGGTTTTTATTTTTCATTGACACTTTCTTGGAAAACACCATATAATAGATGTAACTATTATATGAGTATATGCTCATATATGTAATTTTGATACTCACACTCATTCATATGCTTTGATGAGGGAACCCTAAATCGGAAGGTAAGGTGAGACAAATGAAACAAGTGACGCGGGAATATGTTCTGGACGGTTTGGATTGCAGCAACTGCGCACAAAAAATCGAAAATGGCGTCAAAGGCATCAAAGGCGTTGACGGATGCGCGGTTAACTTTGCAGCAAGCACACTGACTGTCTCAGCCGATGGCAAAGAAGAACAATGGGTCACCAATAAGGTCGAGAAAAAAGTAAAATCAATTGATCCTCATGTAACAGTTCGTCCGAAACATAAAAAGAAATCAGCAGATGACGGTTATCGAAAAAGAATGATCAATATGCTGATCAGAATGGCAGCAGCGGTCCTTCTCGGAGCGGCGGCATATTTGATTCATGCCGGCCCAATGCTGGAATTTTTATTATTTTTCGCCGCCTACTTGATAATCGGAGGAGACATTGTCGTTCGAGCGGTCAAAAATATCAGCCGCGGACAAGTGTTTGATGAACATTTTTTAATGGCTCTTGCTACAATCGGCGCTTTTTTAATTCAGCAATACCCGGAAGGCGTTGCTGTGATGCTGTTTTATCAAATCGGCGAGTTGTTTCAAGGAGCCGCGGTCAGCCGTTCTAGAAAATCGATCAGTGCATTAATGGATATCAGGCCGGATTACGCCAATATAAAAATAGGAGACGGCATCAAGACCGTTTCTCCGGAGGACGTGCAGACAGGAGATATCATTGTCGTCAACCCGGGAGAAAGCATACCGCTGGACGGAAAGGTTGTGCAGGGATCGGCGATGGTTGATACATCAGCGCTGACAGGAGAATCTGTACCAAGAAAAGCGGCAGAAGGACAAGAAGTCATGTCCGGCTTTATCAATCAAAACGGCGTTCTGCATATAGAAGTAACAAAAGGCTATCAGGATTCCGCGGTATCCAAAATATTAGATTTGGTTCAAAATGCGAGCAGCCGTAAAGCGCGGACCGAAAACTTTATCACGAAGTTTGCCAAGTATTATACACCGGCTGTCGTCATTATCGCCGCCCTGCTGGCATTTGTCCCGCCGCTGTTTATTCCTGGCGCTTTACTTTCTGATTGGGTGTACCGCGCGCTTATTTTCTTAGTCATTTCATGCCCATGCGCCCTTGTTGTCTCCATTCCGCTCGGTTTCTTCGGCGGAATCGGCGCAGCTTCGAAGGCCGGGGTGCTTGTGAAAGGAAGCAATTACTTAGAAGCCTTACATCAAGTCAAATACGCTGTGTTTGATAAAACAGGCACACTGACAAAAGGCAGCTTTGAAGTGACAGAGATCAAACCTGCGAAAGGTTTTTCGAAGGCGACTTTACTCAAAGCCGCGGCATACGCTGAGCTCCACTCTCAGCACCCGATTGCAGAATCTGTGCGGAAAGCCTATGGGAAGCCGCTTTCCCCGGACACAATCGAGTCATATGAGGAAATATCCGGGCACGGTATTTTCGCAAAGGTGAACGGAAAAGAAATCCTTGCGGGGAACAAGAAGCTGATGGAAAGAGAGCAGATTGAGAGCGTCCCGGATGAAAACGCCGGTACAATTGTTCACGTGGCTATTGATCAGCGCTATGCCGGGGCGATCATCATAGCAGATGAAGTAAAGGAAGACGCAAAACAAGCGATCGCAGATTTGAAATCGCTCGGTATCAAACAGACAGTCATGCTGACGGGCGATTCAAAACAGACAGGAGAAACAGTCGGAAAACAGCTCGGCCTCGACGAGGTTTATGCGGAGCTGCTGCCGGAGGATAAAGTGGAGCGGGTAGAAGCATTGGAATCGAAGCTGCTCCCGAATGAAAAACTCATTTTTGTCGGTGACGGAATTAATGACACTCCGGTGCTTGCACGCGCGGACATTGGAGCGGCGATGGGCGGACTCGGGTCAGATGCAGCTGTAGAAGCCGCGGATGTTGTGCTGATGACAGATCAGCCGTCAAAAATAGCGGAAGCGATTCGGATTGCAAAACGGACTCGGCGAATCGTGTGGCAAAACATCGGATTTGCTTTAGGTGTTAAGGCCATTTTCCTCTTACTCGGAGCGTTTGGATTTGCGACCATGTGGGAGGCGGTTTTCTCAGATGTCGGTGTTACGCTTCTCGCTGTTGCAAACGCTATGCGCGTGATGCGCCTCAAAATAAGATAATTGTCGGAGAGAATTCACTATTTCGGGCTTTTCTTATAGACGGTTGTCTTGTTAAAATAAAGAAGTGGGTCAATTGAGATCCGCTTCTTTTTTAATTTTAAAACGATGAGGTGTCGGAGTGAAAAAGAAACAGCAGTCTTCTGCGAAATTCGCGGTCATCCTTACGGTTGTCGTTGTTGTCTTGTTAGCAGCAATTGTCATCATTAATAACAAAACGGAGCAAGGCAACGAAGCAGTGTCAGGACAGCCGTCTATCAAAGGCCAGCCTGTGCTTGGCAAAAATGATGCACCGGTAACGGTAGTGGAATTCGGAGATTATAAATGTCCGTCTTGCAAGATGTTTAACAGCGACATCTTCCCTAAAATCCAAAAAGACTTTATTGACAAGGGCGATGTGAAATTTTCTTTCGTGAACGTCATGTTCCATGGAAAAGGCTCAACGTTAGCGGCTCTTGCCTCAGAGGAAGTATGGAAAGAAGATCCTGATTCTTTCTGGGCATTTCATGAAAAGCTGTTTGACAAGCAGCCGGACACAGAACAGGAATGGGTAACGCCGGCGGTTCTCGGTGATATCGCAAAAAGCACGACAAAGGTAAATCCTGATACGCTGAAGGACAATCTTGATAAGGAAACATTTGCTTCTGCAGTGGAAAAGGATTCGGACCTTAATCATAAAATGAACATAAAAGCAACGCCTACGATTTACGTTAATGATAAAGTGATCAGTGATTTTTCGGATTATGAAGAAATTAAAGAAACGATAGAAAAAGAGCTGAAAGGGAAGTAAGCGAATGAAAAATAGAATTGTTTTTTTATATGCTTCCTGGGTTGTTGCTCTTAGCGCCATGCTGGGCAGCCTGTATTTCAGTGAAATCAAAAAGTTCATCCCGTGTGAACTGTGCTGGTACCAGCGTATTCTCATGTATCCGCTCGTTCTGATTTTAGGAATCGCCACCTTTCAGGGTGACACACGCGTGAAAAAGTATGTGCTGCCGATGGCAATTATCGGCGCATTTATTTCGATTATGCATTATCTGGAGCAAAAAGTGCCGGGCTTTAGCGGCATCAAGCCATGTGTAAGCGGTGTGCCTTGCTCGGGCCAATATATTAACTGGTTTGGTTTTGTGACCATTCCGTTTCTGGCCTTGATTGCTTTTATTCTGATCATCATTTTTATGTGCCTTTTAAAAGGTGAAAAATCTGAATAGGAAAAAAGCGCCCGCGAATGCAGGGCGCTTTTTTTACGGTACAAATGATAGGAGCTGCCAGAGGTAAACCCATGCTGATCGGTGTTTGCTGTTTTCCCTCTAAATTTATCTTTTTTTATCATAAAAATGTTATTGATTTTCACCTGAAGCGGTTATAAAATCTAGAGGTCGTCAGAAAATTTAACAAATATAAAGGGAGTCATCAGAATGGCTTGGGAGCTGCTCAGTGTGATCGGCATCATTGCGTTTGCGGTCAGCGGCGCAATTGTTGCAATGGAAGAAGAATATGATATTTTAGGTGTTTATATATTAGGGATTGTCACAGCTTTTGGAGGAGGAGCGATCCGCAATTTGCTGATCGGTGTTCCGGTGTCAGCTTTGTGGGAGCAGGGTGCGTACTTTCAAATCGCTCTGATATCCATCACGATCGTTTTCTTGTTTCCGAAGCTGCTGCTGAAGCATTGGAACAAATGGGGAAATTTATCGGATGCGATCGGTCTTGCAGCTTTCGCTATTCAAGGCGCCCTGTACGCCGTCAAAATGGGGCATCCGCTTAGTGCCGTTATCGTGGCTGCGGTGCTGACGGGAAGCGGCGGAGGAATCATCCGAGACCTGCTTGCCGGGCGCAAGCCGCTCGTGCTGAAAGCGGAAATCTATGCGGTATGGGCGGCGCTCGGCGGTTTAATCGTCGGCTTGGGCTGGACCGGAAACTCGATCGGTTTATACGCGCTGTTTTTTGTGCTTGTCGTATGCCGCGTTTGTTCTTATATGTTTAATTGGAAGCTTCCAAACCGTTATTTTCGCTTAGATAGCCAGTAAATAAAAGAAACCTCATCCATGTCGGAGAGGTTTTTTTATTGCAGCCAGCTGGATCAAAGTCTTTTCAAATGCTGACCGCGCAGAGCAAAGTTGTTTGAAATTAATAAGTAGCCCAAAATGTATAGCTGATGGTCTTTTTAGTTCCTGTGTTAGTGAATTTGAATCTGTAATTTGTTTTGTAGCTTTTAGAAGCTTGTTTGTAACTTAAATTTGTAGAGCCTTTTTTCTTTGCATAAAAAGTTTTCACATTTTTCCAGCCTTTATTTGTCTTTTGTTGCAGAGTTGCTGTAATTTTCCCGCTGCCTGATCCGTTTGCCGTAATGTTGGCCCAAGTTCCTTGCCCTGAATAATAAATATGAAAAGTTGGCGAGTAAGTATAGTTTTTAAATGAGCCCGAATGGTAATGAGTACTCCATATTTGACCTTTTTTAACCCAATCTTTAGCTTCTGCTTTGTTGTTTACTAGGTCAATAGCCGTAAAACTTGTTACGGCTACGACGAAAGCCAGCAACATCATATATAGCTTTTTCTTCACTGAGTATTTCCTCCTAGCTTATTCTGGTTCTTTCTTCATGTTCATATCATAAACCGTGAGAAATAATGTAACATCGTCCTAATCTCCCAAATTAGAAACTTCATTTTGTTGAAATATGTCGAAATTGGATAAAAAATGACTTTTTTACTGCGTCTATAGGTATGATAGCAAGGATGGAAGGCTATTGATTTTAGTTGCTATATGGATGATAATACAGCCAGTTTAGTCACTCTTCACGTGAGATGAACTGATAAACACGGCAACGCTCTGTGTGTTTTTAAAATGAAAAAGATATATTTTCATATGGAAGATTGAATGTTATAAGGAATCGATACTGATGAAAGAGAAGATTCGCAACCTTAAAAAGCACGTATAACAGTGAAATCTTAAAATAAAAAAACGATTTCGAGTTGAAATCGTTTTTTTTATGCATATAAATAACCCAAACCTTGAACGATGTTGGGTGAATGTGCTATTATAAATTGTATTTGCCTGTTTTTATCATATATTAAATATATATCCAATTCTATTTTACATTATTTCTTCTTCGTTTGTCAACTATTTTCTGGAGGTGCCGTTCATGAATCAGCATGATAAGGAATGGAAAGAAGAGCAGTCAAGAATAGATGATGTACTGCAGGAGCTCGAGAATAAAGAGCGGCTTCTCGAAACGTCCGCGGGCGGATTAAAGCATGATATTATCGGATTACGAAAAAACTTCTGGGAGGATGTCACGGTTAACTTTGATGACGTCCATGAAGCGGTTGAAACGATGGCAAGCATTAAGCAGCAGGCAGAGCTGCTGTCTGATCGGGAACGGAATCACCGGCATATGGATCAGCAGCTCAAACGAATTCATCAATTAAAAGCATCGCCTTATTTCGGCCGGATTGATTTTATTGAAAACGGCGAGAAACAGGCGGAGCAGATCTATATCGGTTTAGCATCCTGTATGGATGAGCAGGAGGAACACTTTCTGATTTATGATTGGAGAGCACCGATATCAAGCCTTTACTATAATTATTCCCCAGGAAAAGCTGAATACGAGGTTCCCGGCGAAACGATAGAAGGGGAAATGGTGCTGAAGCGCCAGTTTATTATTAAAAACGGCGCTCTCAAAGCGATGTTTAATACTGATATGACGATCGGCGATGAAATGCTGCAAGAGGTATTAAGCCATCACTCTGATACACAAATGAAAAACATCGTGTCTACGATTCAGAGAGAACAAAATCAGATTATCCGAAATGAAAAAAGCAAATTTCTGATTGTGCAGGGTGCGGCAGGCAGCGGAAAAACGTCAGCAGCGCTCCAGCGTGTCGCTTATTTGTTATACAGGCACCGCGGTGTAATAGATGCTGGACAAATCGTTTTATTTTCCCCAAACTTTTTGTTTAACAGCTATGTCTCCTCTGTTTTGCCTGAATTAGGCGAAGAAAATATGGAACAGGCGACGTTTCAGGAATATATCGAGCATCGGCTTGGCCGCAAGTTTCAATGTGAAAGCCCCTTTGATCAGCTGGAATATTGCCTGACCAAAACAAAAGATGGCCGTTTTCAATCAAGGCTTGCCGGAATCACGTGGAAGGCAGGCTTATCTTTTCAGCAATTTATTGATGAATACGCCAGCAGGCTGTCTTCTGAAGGAATGATCTTTAAAAATATCGTTTTCCGCGGACAAAAACTGATCACAAAGGAACAAGTCCAAGCGTATTTTTACTCGCTTGATCAAAGCCTGTCCATTCCGAACCGGATGGAACAAACGGCAAATTGGCTGCTGAGTGAGCTTAACAAGCTGGAGAAAAAGGAACGGCGAAAGGATTGGGTCGTTCAGGAAGCCGAGCTTCTCGACAAAGAGGAATATTTGGAAGTGTACAAAAAGCTGCAGGCAAAGAAACGGTTTAGTGAGAGTACATTTAACGATCATCAGAGAGAACAGCAGCTGCTTGCCGCCATGATTGTAAAAAAGGCCTTCAGAGCAATTAAACAGGCGGTCAGGCAGCTGGCGTTTCTTGATGTCAAACAGCTGTATCTGCAATTGTTTTCTGACTGGGGAAGCAAAGCTCAAACAGAGGATACTGCGGCAATATGGGAGCTGACAAGATCGGCATTTGGAGAAAATAAACTGCTCTATGAGGACGCGTCTCCATTTCTATATTTGCAGGATTTGCTAGAAGGCAGAAAGAAAAACACGCAGATCAAACATCTATTTATCGATGAAGCTCAAGATTATTCTCCATTCCAGATGGCGTATATAAGGAGTATTTTTCCGTCTGCCAGCATGACGGTGCTCGGGGATATCAATCAGTCTATTTACGCCCATGCGATAAACGGTGCAGCACGTATGGATGCCGGCTTTGAAAAAGAGCAGGCTGAGTGTGTTCGTTTAAAAAGAACGTACAGATCAACGAGACAAATTGTGGAATTGACAAAAGCGCTGCTGCAGGACGGAGCGGACATTGAGCCTTTTAACAGAGATGGGGAAATGCCCTGCGTGTTAAAAAGCGAGGGTCGCGAGGATCTTTGTCAAAAGCTTATTCGAGAAATTGGGCGACTTAGAAAGAAAGGGCATGAAACCATTGCTGTTATTTGCAAAACGGCGCAGCAGTCAAGACAGGCACACGCTCAAATAAGCGAATATACCGATATTCGGCTGATTCATAAAGAAAACCAAACGTTTCAAAAGGGAGTCTGTGTTATTCCGGTTTATTTAGCGAAGGGAATTGAGTTTGACGCAGTACTTGTCTATGATGCCTCAGAAGAACAATATAGAACAGAGCACGACCGGAGGCTGCTGTACACTGCCTGCACCCGGGCCATGCACGGGCTGACCGTTTCTTCTATCGGTGAACCAAGTCCGTTTGTGAGTGCTGTGCCCCCTCATTTATATAAGAGTGCTGATTGAAAGAGAAGGGTGCCTTCTCTTTTTTCTTCATTTACATGAGACAAAGGGGTTTTATCATTAATAATCTTAATCGTTATCATCATGTAAATATATTTTACTTGCGGTGTGTCTTCCGGTAAAGTTCAATTAGATACTATTTCGATCAGTTTATACAATTTTGTGAGGTGGATACGTTGCAACTTCAGGTAATGAACAGTCCGTTTAATCAGGAGCAGGCAGAGCTCCTTAACCGCCTTCTGCCAACCTTGACAGAATCTCAGAAAATCTGGCTGAGCGGCTATTTATCAGCGCAATCTGTTTCCGTCCTGGAAACATCGGGGGCGCCGGCTGCTGTGTCTGCGGGTGTAACGGCACCGGCCATTTCAAAAGAAGTCACCGTCCTTTACGGTTCACAGACGGGAAACGCACAAGGGCTTGCAGAGAACGCCGGCAAGCAGCTTGAGGAGCGAGGCCTTCAAGTCACCGTTTCATCCATGAGCGACTTTAAGCCGAACCAGCTCAAGAAAATTAACAATCTTCTGATTGTCGTCAGTACGCATGGCGAAGGTGAGCCGCCTGATAACGCGCTGTCGTTTCACGAATTTTTGCACGGAAGACGGGCGCCTAAGCTTGATGATCTTCGCTTTTCTGTTTTGGCGCTTGGTGACAGTTCATACGAATTCTTCTGTCAGACAGGAAAAGAATTTGATCAGCGCTTAGAAGAGCTTGGCGGGAAACGAATTTCTCCGCGCGTTGACTGTGATTTGGATTATGATGAGCCGGCTGCTGAATGGCTGGAAAGCGTATTTGAGGGCTTAAGTGAAGCTGAGGGCGGAAGCGCCGCGCCTGCGCCGGCCGCAGCGCCTCAAACTGGTGAATCTGCGTATTCAAGAACAAATCCTTTCCGGGCGGAAGTGTTAGAAAATTTAAATTTAAACGGCCGCGGATCAAATAAAGAAACACGCCATGTAGAGTTGTCTCTTGAAGGATCAGGCCTTACGTATGAACCTGGTGACAGCCTCGGCGTCTATCCGGAAAATGATCCGGAGCTTGTCGATGCGCTGCTTCAGGAAATGAATTGGGACCCCGAAGAAATTGTGACGCTGAATAAGCAAGGCGATGTCCGCCCGCTGAAAGAAGCGCTGATTTCTCATTATGAAATTACTGTTCTCACAAAGCCGCTTCTTGAACAGGCTGCTCATTTGACGGGAAGCGAGGAGCTTAGAGAGCTTTTAGCACCGGGAAATGAGGGTAAAGTGAAAGCGTATATTGAAGGGCGCGATTTGCTTGATCTGATCCGGGATTATGGGCCGTTTAGTGTAACGGCGCAGGAGTTTGTATCCATTCTTCGAAAAATGCCGGCCCGCCTCTATTCAATTGCGAGCAGCTTATCCGCAAACCCGGATGAAGTGCATTTAACGATTGGGGCAGTTCGGTACGACGCGCATGGCCGCGAACGAAAAGGCGTCTGCTCGATTTTATGCGCGGAGCGTCTGCAGCCGGGAGACACACTGCCGGTTTATGTCCAGCATAATCAGAACTTCAAGCTTCCGAAGGATCCTGAAACACCGATTATCATGGTCGGCCCTGGGACAGGCGTTGCGCCGTTCCGTTCCTTTATGCAGGAGCGCGAGGAGACGGGAGCTGAAGGAAAAGCATGGATGTTCTTCGGTGATCAGCATTTTGTCACAGATTTCCTATATCAGACAGAGTGGCAGAATTGGCTGAAAGACGGCGTGCTGACAAAAATGGACGTAGCGTTCTCACGCGATACGGAAGAAAAAGTGTATGTGCAGCACCGCATGCTTGAGCAGAGCGCAGAACTGTTTGAATGGCTTCAAGAAGGAGCGGCTGTTTACATTTGCGGAGATGAAAAGCACATGGCACACGATGTCCATAACACACTCTTGGAAATTATAGAAAAAGAAGGCAATATGACACGTGAAGAAGCGGAAGTTTATCTTGCCGATATGCAGCAGCAAAAACGTTATCAGCGTGATGTATACTGATTTGACCTGAAAGGAGTTTTTCAACATGGTGACCAAAATCTTAAAAGCACCGGACGGCTCTCCAAGTGACGTCGAGCGCATTAAAGAAGAAAGCGATTATTTGCGCGGCACACTGAAAGAAGTGATGCTGGATCGGATCAGTGCGGGAATTCCGGATGATGATAACCGCCTGATGAAACACCACGGCAGTTATTTGCAGGATGACCGGGACCTCCGCAATGAACGCCAAAAGCAAAAGCTTGAACCGGCTTATCAGTTCATGCTGCGTGTCCGTATGCCGGGCGGCGTATCAACGCCTGAGCAATGGCTCGTGATGGATGATCTTTCGCAGAAATACGGTAATGGCACCCTAAAGCTGACGACGCGTGAAACGTTCCAAATGCACGGGATTTTAAAATGGAACATGAAAAAAACCATTCAGACGATCCATTCGGCTCTTCTGGATACAATCGCGGCTTGCGGGGACGTAAACCGGAATGTGATGTGCGCATCGAATCCTTACCAGTCTGAAATCCATTCTGAAGTATACGAATGGTCCAAAAAATTAAGTGATGATCTCCTGCCCCGAACAAGAGCGTATCATGAAATTTGGCTTGATGAGGAAAGAGTGGCCGGCACGCCTGACGCAGAAGAAGTCGAGCCGATGTACGGGCCGCTTTACCTGCCGCGGAAATTCAAAATCGGTATTGCGGTTCCTCCGTCAAATGACATTGACGTCTTTTCGCAGGATCTCGGATTCATTGCGATTGTGGAAGATGGCAAGCTCATCGGTTTTAACGTGGCAATCGGCGGCGGTATGGGAATGACGCACGGCGACAAAGCGACATATCCGCAGTTAGCCAAGGTAATTGGATTCTGCCGCCCTGAACAAATGTATGACGTTGCTGAAAAAACAATTACGATTCAGCGTGACTACGGAAACCGTTCCGTCCGTAAAAATGCCCGTTTCAAATACACAGTTGACCGCCTCGGTTTGGAAACAGTGAAAGAGGAATTGGAAAACCGTCTCGGCTGGAGCCTGGAAGAAGCGAAGCCGTACCATTTTGATCATAACGGCGACCGCTACGGATGGGTGGAAGGCATTGAGGATAAATGGCATTTTACGCTGTTTGTCGAAGGCGGCCGTGTGACGGATTACGAAGATTATAAGCTGATGACAGGCTTGCGTGAAATTGCTAAAGTTCATACAGGCGATTTCCGTCTGACAGCCAATCAGAACTTGATTATCGGTAATGTTCCAAGCGAGAAAAAGGATGAAATCAACGCATTAATCGATCAATACGGGTTAACTGACGGAAAGCATTATACAGCGCTGCGCCGCAGCTCTATGGCGTGTGTTGCTCTTCCGACCTGCGGATTGGCGATGGCTGAAGCAGAACGTTATTTGCCGTCCCTTTTAGATAAAGTGGATGAGATTATTGACGAAAACGGTCTTCGTGATGAGGAAATTACCATTCGCATGACAGGCTGCCCGAACGGCTGCGCCCGCCATGCGCTCGGAGAGATCGGATTTATCGGAAAGGCGCCTGGGAAATATAATATGTATCTAGGCGCTGCGTTTGACGGCAGCCGCTTAAGCAAAATGTACCGCGAAAATATCGGAGAAGAAGACATTTTGAGCGAGCTGCGCGTCCTGCTTTCCCGCTATGCGAAAGAACGCGAGGAAGGTGAGCACTTCGGAGACTTCGTCATTCGCGCCGGTATCATTAAAGCGACAACTGACGGGATGAATTTTCATAATTGAGATGAGAGACAGGGGGGATTGCCCTGTCTCTTTTTGATTTTGCTTTGCGGCAAAAAAGTTCACCATGAGCATATCATGAGAAAAAATACCCTAAAAAGGGTACTATAAAAGAAGACTAGTGTGGAGGAGACTCCTGCGAAATCCAGTATTGGATGTAAGGCCATCCTTTATCTTTTGCAAGCCTCAGCCTCTTCGGACAAATATTGATCAACTCATCATGCAGATACGCAGCAGATTAAGGAGGTTATGCATTTGGACATATTTTTAGTCGTCCTTGTTTTACTGGCTATTATTGCGATTTCTAACATTGTCAATCGGTTTATCCCGTTTATTCCAGTGCCTCTGATTCAGGTGGCGCTTGGGATTATTGCCGCCTCATTTCCACAGGGGCTTCATTTTGAATTAAACACGGAATTGTTTTTCGTCTTGTTTATTGCGCCTCTTCTATTTAATGATGGAAAGAGGACGCCTCGGGCGGAGCTTTGGAATTTAAGAGCTCCCATTTTATTGCTTGCACTTGGCCTTGTATTTGCGACTGTGATTGTAGGAGGATACACGATCAATTGGATGATTCCTGATATTCCGCTGGCAGCGGCCTTTGGACTGGCAGCCATTCTTTCACCGACTGATGTTGTCGCTGTCAGCGCATTATCAGGAAGGGTGAAGATGCCGAAAGGAATTCTGCGCCTGCTTGAAGGGGAAGGGCTGATGAATGATGCATCAGGTCTGGTCGCCTTTAAATTTGCGATTGCCGCAGCGGTTACCGGGGCATTTTCACTGGCGCAAGCAGCTGTCAGCTTTGTGTTTATTTCTGTTGGCGGCCTTTTATGCGGGGTTGTCATTTCGTTCTTGATTATCCGCTTTCGTCTATTCCTGCGCCGCCTTGGCATGCAGGATGTCACGATGCACATGCTGATTCAAATTCTGACGCCTTTTGTGATTTATTTGGCAGCGGAGGAAATCGGTGTTTCCGGCATTTTAGCCGTTGTGGCGGGCGGTATTACGCATGCGGTTGAACAGGACCGTCTCGAATCGACGATGGTGAAGTTGCAAATCGTCTCATCGAGTACGTGGAACATTATTTTATTTATTTTGAACGGTCTTGTCTTTGTCATCCTTGGCACACAGATTCCGGATGTCATTTCGGTGATTTTTAACGATACAGCGATCAGCAACATGAAAGTGATCGGCTATATTCTGGTCATTACATTTACGTTAATGCTTCTTAGATTTCTGTGGGTGCTGTTCTTCTGGAACGGCAAGTGGTTCTTTAATAAAGATCAAACCATTTATAAGCCGGGACTTCGTTCTACATTGTTAATTTCCATTTCAGGTGTGCGGGGAGCGGTTACGCTTGCAGGTTCATTCTCCATCCCATATTTCCTGGAGGATGGCACACCGTTTCCGGAAAGAAATCTGATTCTCTTTTTAGCCGCAGGCGTCATTTTATGCACGCTTGTTATTGCCACCTTCGTGCTTCCGCTTCTGACTGAAAAAGAAGAAGAGGACGAAGAAAAAAATAAGAAGCTGCTGACGGCGAGACGCAAGCTGATTAAAACGGCTCTCAAAACGATTAAAGAAGACATGAATGATACAAACAAAACGGCGTCTCTTGCGGTCATTGCCGAATACAATGAGAAAATGAAAAACCTTCGTTTTCAGCAATATACTACGTCAACCCGCATAAAAAAGTATGAACGGAAAGTCCGCGCTCAAGGGATTAAAGCCGAGCAGGAAGAACTGATGAAACTGCTGGAGCGGGGAGACATCCCGGAAGAAACGGCAAACGCTCTGCAGGAACGGTTTAATGAATTGGAAATTTTGTATGCCAACCCGTTTAAAGTCGGTTTATCAAAAACAAGGCTGAAACGTCTGATGTATTGGATTTTCTTCGGAGAACATAAAAAGCCGGAGATGTCGATTTTAAACGAAGAGGGATTAATGAGAGCAACTAGGGTTAAAACGGCTAAAGCTGCGATAGGACATTTGGAAAAGCATATACCGGAAGAACATAAGGAAGTATTTTTCTCGGTCATCTCGTTTTATAAACAATTAATTTTCAGATTGGAGCACAGCCATCACGAACATAAATCGAACGCCCATTTTGAAAATCAGAAGCTGGAAGTGAAGCTGAAGGCTGTGCAGGCGATCAGAAATGAGATTCAGACGCTCTTTGAGGAGCGGGAAATTTCCCGGGACATCTCTCATGAGCTTCGCCAATATATTAATGATGTGGAAGCCGCAATGCTAGAAGGCGGCGAATAATTCCAAGAAAAAAAGCTGGCATCT
>NZ_NSDH01000012.1:0-1551 GCF_002289525.1 Bacillus sp. 7705b
AGCCGCCAGAAAAGCGCAAAGCCGTCCGATCCGGCGTCAAAGCCGCCTGACGTTCAAACAGACCGTGCAGCGTCGAAGCTGCAGGCGAAACAGCTTTCGTTCTGTTAAATTCATACAAAACTTTTTCTTTCTCATGTTTTTCTGCCATATCTAATTCTTTTATAGTACTATGCGGATTTTGAAGCGCGTTTTCCAGCAACGTAAGCAGGTGGTGCTGAATCCGTTTAATGTCCTCAAGAGAAAATAAGATATTTTGATAGTCGAAATTTAATTGAATGGCTCCAGTATCTATCCGCTCCTGTATTTGAACAGAAAGCTCATTCGCGGTGTATCCGCTGAAATAAAGCGCCGTCTCATAGTTCAAATCATCCGCTTTTTGCCACTGAAGCGGATGGTACTGCATTGATATACCGATCAGGTTGTGTAAATCCTTGTGTTCTTTTCTTAATTCATTCACCAGCAAATTATAAGGAAATCTTTGGTGGCGCATGACTGAAAGCTGTTCTCTGCCGACACTGCGTACAAAGGAAAGAAAATCGGCGTCAGAATCAACCGTTTTTCTGATTGGAAGAGAGCTGACAAACATGCCAAGCATTTCTTTCTCCGCCTTTGACCCCCTGTTTCCATAGTAGGTTCCGATCGCAAGGTCTGTTTTAGAGGTGATGCGGCTGATACATATGTAAAATGAAGCCATAAATAAGGAAATCATACTGATTTTCTGTTCTTCGCAAAAAGCTTGGATGGTATGTGCTAGGTAAGGTGAAAGTGTGATAGTATCTCTCGATGCGGAGGTACTCTGCTTTTGTGAAGTGCTCTGTCCGGTTAGTGAGTGGTATTCCGGCGGCTGTTGGTAGGTTTGCGTCCAAAACAAATGGTCTTTTTCAAAACGTGAAGATTGTAAGTACTGCCTCTCTTTTTCTATGTAGCTAATGTAGGAAGGCTCTTGCTCATCGGGTATAGGCTCCCCTTTTTTGATTTTTTGATACAGATTAATAATTTGATTTCCCATCAAATTTAAAGAGATGCCGTCCATGATAATATGATGGAATTTCGCATATAGCCAAATTTCATGGGGGTGGATTCTAAGGAGATAAAATTGATACAGAGGCGAATCAAGCAGCTTAAACGGAATTCTGGCTTGATCATGAATCCATTGCTCTGTTTCAGTCATTTCAGCATTTGTAAAATCTATTATTTCAAGTGATAATCCTTTGTATTCTGCAAGATACAGACGAGGCTCTGACTCCGATTCAATCCCTTCTGTCAGCTGGAACCTGATTGCATCATTACGGGAGATTGAAAGGTTCAGAGCCAACTGAAGAGCATCAAGATCAACATCACCCCTGAATTTTACACAGGCGGTCAGATTACAGATGCTTGTACCAGGCTCCAACAGTTCAGTAAACCAAACTCTCCTTTGGGCATGAGTTAAACCATAAGTATTTTCTTTCAACGAATTCCCTCCAATTCTAATTTATAAGAGGATAAGAAACTGAAAAAATTACAATAAAAAGAAATTATATGACTATATAATCCATATATGCATTATAT
>NZ_NSDH01000013.1:0-62592 GCF_002289525.1 Bacillus sp. 7705b
ATATAATCCATATATGCATTATATTAACCGAATTTTTTTAAAGTACAATAAAAAATATAAAATTTTTATAACATTTTTTTGAATATAGTATTAATTATTTATTTTTTTTGATTAATTTTATTAGGATTTCGAATGTAAAGTTATGAAAGTATCGATTTTTAATAGTTCTTCATAACTAGATTTTTTCTTCATTTATTTAATTTCATATGAGGATAGTGTTGAACCGTTTATAAGATATTCTCCGCCTCAGTATCAGTTACATTTCTACAATATTTAGATGGATGTTTTAAAAACAAGCGCAATAATGTAAAAAGAAATATAAAAAAACCTGTTTTCGCGGAAAACAGGTTTAGCGTTTTTATTGATTTGCCAAAATAACAGCAATTTGATCCTCAATGTCTTTGCCATCCGAGTCATCAATCAAACCGTTTAGAAGAATAGAGAAAACGAGCGTTTTTCCGCTCTTTGTTTCTGCATAGCCAGACAGAGAGCTGACAGTGCTTAAGGACCCGGTCTTTGCCCTTATTTTTCCTTCTGCCGGAGTGTCTTTCATGCGGTTTCTTAGCGTCCCGCCTACCAGTCTGTCACTGTTCCCCGCTTCCGGCAGAGCATGCAGATAAGGTTGAAACCACTTTTCATCTTGGATGTCATATAACAGCTTTGTGATTTGGTCTGATGATACGGCGTTGATATGAGAGACCCCGGAACCGTCCCTCAAAATAAGTGTTTTGGGATCAACGCTGAAATTCGGAAGCGTACTGTTTAGCACTTCAAGCCCTTTTTCCCAGCTGCCCTCTCCTTTTTCCACTTTCCCCATCTCTTTTACAAGTACCTCGGCGTGTCCGTTATTGCTTAATTTCATAAAAGGGAGAAATAGCTTAGACAAAGGCATTGAGTGATGAGTGGCCAGTACGTCTGAAGAGTCGGGCGCTGTGCCCATTATGATTTTCCCTTTTACTGTAATGCCTTGTTTTTTAAGAGCCTGCTTAAATAAATCTAAAGCATATCCTGCCGGCTCCCAGACGGAAATCCACTCTTTTGTTTTGCTTGCATCAACCGGTATGCTCCCTTTAATCGTGATGGTATTGGTTCCATGTTCTCTTTCGATAGAAAGATCTTTCTTTTTTCCCGCCTCAACTGTTTTCGCCTCATTCTCAATCGCTACATAATCCGTTTTTGGTGACACTGATATTGCTGGCTTTTGTCCTTCTTTCTTTCCCGGGCTGGCTTCTACTATCACAGTGCCTGCATCATAGTCCTCATTTGGAGACGCTGTCAGTGCGGAAATTTGCGCGCCGTAATAAGTGTACTCATCACTCCATGGCAAATCAGGCGAATAGCGGATATGATCATACCATGAGTCATCGGCGACAAGATTGCCTTTTATGGACTTGATGCCGGATTTTTTCAGCTTTTCGGCCATTTGATCAAAATCAGATGGTAAAAGTGTCGGATCTCCTTTTCCTTTCAGATAAAGGTTGCCATTCAGTTTTTGTCCTTTAAGGCGGCCGTCTGTCCGCACTTCTGTTGTGAAAGAATAATCCTCACCGAGAACAGAAAGTGCCGCAGCGGCTGTAAAAAGCTTCAAAGTAGAGGCGGGTCTCATCCGGACATCCCCTAAATGGTCGTAAATGACGTCGCCTGTTTCTGCAGAACGGACAGTAATGCCGGCCATTGCGCCTTTTAAAGCAGGTTCATTGGCTAAAATGGTTTCAATCTGCCCGGCAAGTGTATCCTGTTCTTCAGCCGCCTGTACAGCATGATGCATATATGGAATGGAAGCAAAGATGAAAAGCAGCAATATTACAAAATAAAGCTTCATGCTTTTTCCCATTTTCTTATCCCGCCTCTCCTGATTGGCTATCGATGATTACGCTCAATCGTGATGCTGCTTTTTACTGTCTTCTCTTCACCAGGCTCTAACACATGTAAGCCAGTGAGTGACGAAGGGAGATCAAGGTTAACTGCGTTTGTCACCCATGTATAAGGCTCCGGGCATAAATACCCTTGTGTTCCATCAGCATTATACACAACCCAATGCTTAAATTGTTCATCCGCCTTGTAGATCATATTCAGGTGTGCATGCTGATGGTAAATGACGGCCTGATTTTCTCCTCCTCTCTTCTGATAAGAAGATAAAAAGACATCATCAAGCTGCTGCCGCAAGAGCATTCCTTCGTGCAAAGCTTCCTGATTTGGTATATCGATCAGCTTTCCGGTCGGCAATAAACGTTCATCCAATTCCCATTGCTGATCAGCAGTAAGAGAAAATAAAGAGCTCTCTTCTGGGAAAACGAAGGTCGTATGATAACCAAGCCCCCAAGGAAATGCATCCTTCCCTTTATTCATGATCGTGGCATGCTTATAAAGAGTGTTATCTTTTAAAATGTATGTCATCCGTACAACAGCATGATGCGGAAATTGTTTATAAACATGGGGAATTTCCGATAGATCAATTTCAGTTTCTATGATCACTTCTTCGTCTGTTTGTTTCATCGTTATGATGTCCCACTTTTTGTCATAGAGAAAGCCGTGGAGGTGATGGTGTTTATCTTTTTCATTGATATCAAAATGATACGTTCTGCCCCGGAAGCTGAATGTTCCGTCACTTATGCGGTTAGGCGGAAACAAAATAGGGATTCCATACAATGTAGGTGTGTCATGAAAGCTATTGGTTGTTTCCGGTTCACGTAAAAGGTGCAGCTTTGTTTCTTTGTCTACGAGAGAAATGACGTTGCTTCCCCACTCAGGCACAACTATCATTTCCAAATGCTCATTACCCGCTTTGACAGCTGGTGTTCCTAAATACGTCATCTTTTCAATATAATTTGTCATATGTACTCAACCTCTCCTTAGTTCAATGCTTATATAATACATTCAATTCTGTGCGCAATATTTCCTCCATTTTATGTTTTCCCTTTAGTCTTTACGTAAACAAAAAACACTGCTCAAAATGAACAGTGTTTTTTTGGAGTTTATTGAATCAGACGTGTGATCTGCTTCTTTTTCCAAATGAATTGATAATACCCGTAAATCAAAAGCAAGCTGACGGCAAACGCAGCCGGATAGCCAACCCAGACGCCGAGTATTTCAAGCTTGGTGTAGTGGGACAGAACAAACGCAACCGGCACCTCGATTCCCCAGATGGCAAAAATACTGATGAGAGTCGGCCATAAAACCGTTCCGCTTGCACGCATCGTCGCAGAAATAATTTGGGCATTCCCAAACAGCAAATAGCTCCATAATGTAATCATCAAAAGCCTGTGTGCAATGTAAAGGGTATCTTTCTCGGTCAAAAATAATGCTAAAATCTGATGTGCAAAAAGATAGATAAGGAGGATCAGCACTCCGCCAATGATATAATTCAGCCAAATACCGACCCGAATGACTTGCTTTAACCGGTCAAACTCATTCGCTCCAATAGATTGAGCGGCGAAAATAGACACCGCGATCCCCAGACTGACAGCCGGCATTTGCACATAGCTGGCTACCTGATTGACCACGCCATATGCTGCGGTTGCATCAGAGCCATAATGATTGACGAATGAAATGACTGCTATTTCCGATAGTGAGACGAGAATCATGTTAATGCTTGACGGAATACCAAGACGCAGCAGAAGCGCCAGCAATTCCTTATCCATTTTCAAATAACGCCGTACTGTCTTATCAAATTGCAGCGGGTGTTTCGTTTTCCGCAGATACACCAATAATACGATAAAGGTCACAATTGTAGAAATAACGGTTGCGTAAGCAGAGCCGTAAATGCCCAGCTTCGGCAAGCCGAACATGCCGAGAATGAAGATTGGTAAAAGTGCTATATTGATGACTGTGCTTACAATCAATGTATAAAACGGTGTCTTAGAATCTCCTGTCCCCCGCAAGAATGTGGTATAAGCAAAATATAAAAACATAAACGGCATTGCGCAAAATAAGATACGCGCATAGCTGACACTTACATGAATTACATTTTCCGGCGTTCCCATGAGACGCAGAATATCTAAGGTGAATATACTGCCGATCACAGCTAACACAATTCCTAATAAAAAGGTGAATGTCAGCGTTGTTCCGACAACGGCCTTTAACCGTTCCTCATTTTTTGCCCCATAGGCTTGCCCGATAAGAATGGAACTGCCGGAACCGATGCCGATCGTAAATGAAATGAGAAGAAAAAACAGCGGGAAAAAGGATGAGACAGCTGCAAGCGCATCTACGCCAAGCCATCTGCCCACAGCGACCATCCCGACTAATTGGCCCACTGATTGCAGCACATTGCTCAGAAGGAGCGGCACTAAAAATAGTGACATTGACCGCCAAACAGATGGATTGCTCTTCTTCTTAGATACGGGATTTTCTTGTAATGTTTCCATATGAATGACTCCTTTATTTAAACTCGTTTCACTAACGTGCTCCCGTTTCTTTTGAAATGAACACGACATGCAACATGTAACTATTCACCACAGTACTTATAAAACCCTTCCCGATTCTCCTATTTTTACACATTTTTCAATCTGCAAGAATAAACTAGTGCGATACAGCATAGTCTTTTGGTGAGATGAAAGAATAAAAAATAATTTATGCAAAAGTATTGTAATCTAAACGTAACTATTGTAACATTTGTAACATAAGAGAAAGAGATTTTAAAGGAGAGAGCCACATTGAAAAAATATCTTCTATTTCTAACCACTATTGCACTTATTCTGTCATTAAACACAAATGCATTTGCGAAAAACACATCCGGAGATTTATCACAAAAACAAGCATTGCAGCTGGCACTAACAGCAAGAGAGCATTTTTGGAATACAATGAGCGGACACAATCCAAAAGCGAAAAAAGCAGTTTGCCCATCAGGCACATTCGAGCATCAAAATCTTCAGTACGTATACATGTGCAGTGACCTTGGCACAAAAGAAAAAGCTGTGAATTACTTAACACCTATTTTCTCAAAAACAGCGATTGAAAAAGGCTTTAAAGACTATCATTTCATTGTCTCAAAAGGAAAACTGGCTGTTCCGGTCGGTGACGGAGACAATCTCTTAAATTGGAAAAAATCAACCGCTAAACTCATTTCTAAAAAAGGCGGCACAGTCACATATGAATTTACCGTTCCTACTTTGGACGGATCACCTTCAGCAAAACGGAAAGTGACATTTGTAAAAGAGAACAAAAAGTGGAAAGTAAATCGCTTTGACGCAGTTATATAAGAAAAAAACGCCCGAGAAAAACGGGCGTTTTTTATGTTAAGCATAAAAAGGGCAACGGACGTATCGTCCATTGCCCTTTTGTTTTATTACGCTCTAGGAGAGATTCGAACTCCCGACCTGCAGTTTAGGAAACTGCTGCACTATCCGCTGTGCTACTAGAGCTTTTTTGATATCTATATAGTAGCTCCGATTGTCACGATTTTCAAGCCATTTGATTTACAGCCCTCCAAATACCTTATAAGCAGCTCTTGTTGTATCTTCATCGATTCCAATATAACGCATTGTAATTGAGGGTGATGAATGATTAAGAATCCTCTGCAGCTCAGCGATATCTTTTGTCCGCTGGTAGAAGTGATAGCCAAATGTTTTCCGGAGCGTATGGGTCCCTATTTCCTCAAGTCCGCACGCTTCGGCTGCCTCTCTTAAAATTCTGTATGCCTGAATGCGTGAAATTGGCTTTCTGGTTCGGACAGATTTAAATAGGTATTCATTTTCTTTCATATCTTTCGTATACTCGTGTATTTCTGCTTTCAAAGATTCTAAAATGAGAATCTTCCTTTTCTTTTTAGTTTTACTTTCAGTAGCCCATAAATGGTCTTTATTTCTGACATCTTTCACTTGAAGCGGCAAAATATCAGAAATTCGGAGCGCGCTGTTAATGCCGAAAATAAACAAAAAATAATCACGCTTGTTTTTGCTGCGTAAATAATGTTTTACATCTTGAATTTTCTCTAAACTGCGGATCGGCTGTACAATATGCATCAAAAAACTCCTTAAAAACCGTTATGTAACGTTTTGAGGTCTATGTTACTATTATAGCGGAAAAACGTTGAATGTCAAAGTTCGGAGGCATTTATGTAACATAATATACATAGTGTTACATAAGCAGAAAAGAGATCTCTTGAAACGCCCTATCTTCTGAAATGGCATTTACAGGCTCATATAAAGCTTTTTCACCTCCTGAGACAAATCACTCTGACCCTTCCCGAAAAAGCCCTTATAACGCAATATGACGCTTTTCTTTTCGAGATGCTCACAAAAAATATGCAAAAAAAAGACACAATTTGAAATTGTGTCCTAGTCTTCATCCTTTACATCAATATCTTCTGGGATCGGTTCATTTAATATTTCCTGCACGAGCGCTTTGTAATTTTCCAGCTGTTCGAGATGCGTTTTGAACTGTCCCTTATAAATCAAAAATTGCTCACCGTCATGAACGGCCCTGATTTTACCTTCGAGCACCAAACTTTTAATATAATCCTCTGAAAGATTTGCATATTCTGCTGTTTCTTTAATCGTTAAATACATATAGCATTCCTTTCTGAATCCGTATGCTGTTTCTACTATAGCACATGACTCACCCCAATATAATCAATTTCACACAGAAATAAGGCCGAATGATATAGATAATATACCATTTGTCACTTGTGAAACCGCTGTATTTTTTTTACGCTAAGATTGTAACATAACAGCTTAATAGGAGGGAGAACATGAAAAAAACGTGGAACGTCTGTTTAGCAGCCATGCTTAGTGTTCTGTTAGTCGCTGGAAGTGCTCCATTTCACGCGGAAGCTAAAAAGCCGCCCAAAGGCTATGACGAGTACAAACAAGTAGATGTAGGCAAAGACGGAATGGTTGCGACTGCGCATCCTCTCGCTTCAGAGATCGGAGCTGACGTCCTGAAAAAAGGCGGAAATGCCATTGACGCGGCGGTTGCCATTCAGTTTGCGCTTAATGTCACAGAACCGATGATGTCAGGTATTGGCGGCGGCGGTTTTATGATGGTGTATGACGGAAAAACAAAAGATACGACGATCATTGACAGCCGTGAACGCGCTCCCGCAGGCGCAACTCCGGATATGTTTCTCGATGAAAACGGCAAAGCGATACCTTTCTCCGAACGTGTCACAAAAGGTACTGCCGTTGGTGTTCCAGGTACACTGAAAGGGCTGGAAAAAGCCTTGGATACATGGGGAACCCGTTCGATGAAACAATTAATTTCCCCCTCTATAAAACTCGCTGATAAAGGCTTTCCGATTGATTCAGTGTTAGCAGATGCGATTTCTGATTATCAGGAAAAATTATCACGGACTGCCGCTAAGGATGTATTTCTGCCGAATGGCGAGCCGCTTAAAGAAGGCGATACGCTCATTCAAAAAGATCTAGCCAAAACCTTTAAGCTCATTCGTTCGAAAGGCATAGACGCCTTTTACGAAGGCAGATTTGCCAAAGCCCTTTCTGATACTGTTCAGGATTTTGGGGGATCAATGACCGAAAAAGATTTAGAAAATTATGACATTACAATTGACGAACCAATTTGGGGAGAATATCAAGGCTATCAAATCGCAACGACTCCTCCTCCAAGCTCTGGCGGCGTTTTCTTGCTGCAAATGCTAAACATTCTCGATGATTTTAACCTTTCACAATATGATATCCGCTCATGGGAAAAATACCATCTGCTCGCTGAAACCATGCATTTGTCTTACGCTGACCGTGCGGCTTATGCAGGCGATCCCGAATTTGTAAATGTTCCTCTCAAAGGTTTGCTTCACCCCGACTATATAAAAGAGCGCCAGCAATTAATCAGTTTAGATGAAGTCAACAAAAAACCAAAAGCCGGTGATCCTTGGAAATACGAAGAAGGAACCGCAAACTATAAGCAAGTCGAACAGCCGAATGATAAAGTAGACGGCCAAACGACACACTTTACCGTCGCGGACCGCTGGGGCAATGTTGTTTCCTATACAACAACAATTGAACAGCTGTTTGGCACAGGCATTATGGTTCCTGATTACGGCGTCATTTTAAACAATGAACTAACAGATTTTGATGCGGTTCCAGGCGGAGCCAACGAAGTTCAGCCGAACAAGCGGCCATTAAGCAGCATGACACCGACGATTTTGTTTAAAGATGACAAACCAGTTCTCACCGTCGGATCTCCTGGAGGGGCAACGATTATTTCTTCCGTGCTGCAAACCATCCTCTATAATATAGAATATGGAATGGAATTAAAAGCAGCGGTTGAAGAGCCGAGAATTTACACAAACAGTATGAGCTCCTACAGATACGAAGACGGAGTTCCAGAGAATGTACTCAGCAAATTAAAAGACATGGGCCATAAATTCGGCACAAGTCCAGTGGACATCGGAAACGTGCAAAGCATTTTTATCGACCGTGAAAACGGCACCTTCAAAGGAGTAGCCGATTCAAGCAGAAACGGCGCAGCGATCGGAATTAATTTAAAACATAAATAAAAAAGAAAAACTGTACTCATTTTTGCCGAGTACAGTTTTTTGCTGTGAACGATTAATCTTGCCTATGGTACCCGCAAACTCCTTAACGGTCGGTACGAATACCTTTCAATATAACATCCAGACATGTGCCAGATAACAATTCGAAACACATAAAGGTTTGATCAGCTAATCAATTCATAGACCTTAAAGCTTCTTTGTTTTTTTGAAAACCGTCTCTCCAGCTTACGAAACCAAAAATCTATCCCGCATCCCCTGCTATTGTTGAACCTTCTCTTCTTGATTAGACTAATGGGATAAATTTGGTTTCGTTCAATTCTGCAATAAACCGCTGAAATGCACTGGTCATAAAAAAGTCTTTCCTGTAAATAAACACAATCGTCATATCCTGATATGATGCGGGAAGCTGGTGAACGTACACCCTTTGGCGATGGACAGAGCAGGCAATAGCCGACTTTGGCAGCAGCGCAGTTCCCAAACCAGCGGAAACACCTCTGATAACGGCTTCCAATGTGCCAAATTCTATGATTTTTTGCTGTTGAATACCTGCTTCCTCCAATAATCTTTTGACCCTATCGCGATGAGAGCAGCCGGTTCCAAAAAAGAGCATCGGCAGCCTTAGCATGTCCTCTATCGCCCCTTCCTCCGGTGAAATCAACACCAATTCCTCATAGGAAACAGGAATTTGTTTGATATCCATGTATTCAACAGGACCGTACACAAAAGCGCCATCCACCTTATGATCTAGAACTTGCCGAACCAAGCTGTGCGTATCACCTGTGTTCACTGATAAATCAACTTCAGGAAAACGTCTGAGGAATGAAGCTGCATGTTCAGGCAGGTGAGTGACCGCTGTTGTTTCCAATGCTCCAAGCCGCAACGGCCCTTTCGGATGCTGACTTAACTGCGCTGATTTCTCAGCTTCGTCTAATAATGTTAAAACTTGATCTGCGTATTGTAATAGGTTTTCCCCCGCAGCCGTTAACGTCATTCCACGATTTGTCCGGTGAAATAACTTGATATTCAGATCTGTCTCAAGCTTATGGATTCTGGCTGTTACATTAGATTGAACATAATTCAGCTGCCGGGCTGCTTTTGTTATACTTCCTTCACGGGCAACAGCCCGGAATATCTTTAATTCTCCGCTTTCCACACACTGTCACCTTCTTGCTATGATTAAATGTGATACCGGCAATCATTTTTGTTCATTTTACTTGAAGAAAACCGCTGTGTAAAATATGTGAAGATCATAGATTACGAGGAATATAGGAGGCAGACGGCATGAAAGCGGTTATTCATAACGGAAAAAGAGGACTTCGGGGGTTAGCGTATCAGGACATCCCTTCTCAAAATCCCGGATACGGAGAAGTGAAAGTAAAGTTGAAAACGGCCGGATTAAATCATCGGGACCTGTTTCTCATGAAAAATAAAACTGAACAAGATCCTGAGTTTATTCTGGGCTCTGACGGTGCTGGTATTATTGAAGCGGTCGGTGAAGGTGTAGATCATCTGGCTGTTCAAACAGAAGTGGTGATTTTACCGACTTTGAATTGGGAAGTAACAGATGATGTACCTCCTGTTCCGGATATTTTGGGAGGCCCTTCAAACGGAACACTGGCTGAATATGTGATCATTCCTTCACAAAACGCAGTGAAAAAACCTTCTTATCTATCCTGGGAGGAAGCAGGCGTGTTGCCATTATCAGCTCTGACCGCATATCGAGCACTTTTTACAAAGGCCCAATTAAAAAAAGGCGAGCATATTTTGATACCCGGAATTGGAAGCGGCGTTGCAACTTACGCACTAGTAATGGCTAAAGCAGTTGGAGCAACTGTAAGCGTGACTTCTCGAAGCGAGGAAAAAAGAAAAAGAGCAATACAATTAGGCGCTGACCACGCTTTTGAAAGTTACAGCAATTGGTCTGAACATCTTCAAGGACAAAAAGCTGATGTCATTCTCGATAGCATAGGGCCGGCCCTCTTTTCAGAATACTTTGATCATGTTAAACCGAACGGCCGTATTGTCAGCTTTGGTGCAAGTTCGGGTGATAATCTCAGTTTTCCGCTGCGTTCTTTATTCTTTCCGCAAATCAATATATTGGGAACGTCAATGGGAAGCCGTGATGAATTCCGTGAAATGCTGCATTTCATGGAAAAACATAAACTTCGGCCCGTGCTTGACCGGACATATCCTATAGAACAAGCACATGAAGCATATACCAGTATGCTGGAAGGCAGCCAGTTTGGGAACATCGGAATCACAATAGATTAAAAAAGAAACCGGCTGACAAACAGTCCGGTTTCTTTTTTTATATAATCCCCTTTATTTACGGCAGAACTGAACTCCCCATCAAATATCGGTCAACTTCACGCGCCACTTCACGGCCTTCATTAATCGCCCATACGATTAAGCTTTGGCCTCTTCTTGCATCCCCTGCGGCGAAAACACCATCGATATTTGTTTTATAATCCCCATATGCTGCGCTGATTTTGTTGTTATTAGAATCAACACCAAATTGTTTTAAAAGCGGCTGTTCTGTGCCTTCGAAGCCGATAGCGATAAAGACGAGCTGAGCAGGCCATACTTTTTCAGTTCCAGGCAGTTCACGGAACTCGTATTTTCCATGCTCATTTTTCATTTTCTCCATTTGAATCGTATGGAGCTCTTTCAATTTGCCGTTTTTATCGGCAACCAATTTTTTTGTTTGGATCGAATATTCTCTCGGATCTCTTCCGAATTTTGCTTCTGCTTCTTCATATGCATATTCAAGCGTAAAGACGTGCGGCTGTTCAGGCCACATATTATCATTCGTGCGAGCCGGAGGAAGTTTCGGGTGTTTGCCGAATTGGTGCACGCTTTTGGCTTTTTGGCGCAAAGCGGTAGCCACACAGTCAGCTCCTGTGTCTCCGCCTCCGATCACGATAACGTCTTTCCCCTTCGCATCAATGAATCGCTTGTCTTTAAAGTTAGAATCTAAATAGCTTTTTGTAGCAAGCGTCAAGTAATCCATCGCATAGTGAACACCTTTTGATTCGCGTCCCTCGATTAACAGATCCCGCTGTTTTTGAGCACCTGTGCAAAGGATCACGGAATCAAATTGCTCTTTCAGCTCATCAGCCGTTATATCAACGCCAATTTCCGTATTTGTAACAAAATCGATTCCTTCTTGCGTCAGCAACTTAATGCGGCGTTCGACAATTCCTTTTTCAAGTTTCATGTTTGGAATGCCGTAAGTTAAAAGTCCGCCCGCTCTGTCTGCGCGTTCAAATACAGTGACAGAATGTCCAGCTTGGTTCAGCTGGTCAGCACTCGCCAGTCCGGCTGGGCCCGACCCAACGATGGCAACTTTTTTGCCTGTTCGTTTTTTCGGAATTCTAGGCTGAATCCAGCCATTCTCAAACCCTTTATCAATTATGGTCCGTTCAATATTCTTAATCGATACGGCCGGGTCGGAAATCGCTAGTGTACATGACCCTTCACAAGGAGCGGGACAAACCCGCCCTGTGAATTCAGGAAAGTTGTTTGTTTTTACAAGCCGTTCTAATGCTTCTTTCCATCTGCCTCGGTAGACAAGATCGTTCCATTCAGGAATTAAGTTGTAAATCGGACAGCCGGATGTAAATCCGTTAATGTCAGCACCGATCTGGCAAAACGGTGTACCGCAATCCATACACCGCGCCCCCTGCCGTTTCGACGCTTCTTCTGAAAAAGGAGCAGAATATTCCTTCCAGTCCTTTAAGCGAGTGAGAGGGTCTCGCTCAGCTGGTTTTTCTCGTTTGATTTCCATAAATCCAGTTGGTTTCCCCATGTTCCTCTCCCCTTCCTTACTGTACTACCGTTTGTTTTTGTCCCGCCGGCGCTTTTTTCTGCTTTGGTTTCGTATTGGCTTCAAACGCGTACATGACGGCTTCTTCCTCAGATAAGCCCGCAGCTTTTTGCTCTTCGATGCTCGCAAGCATTTGTTTATAGTTTTTCGGAATCACTTTAATGAATGTTTTCACGCTGTCTTCCCACTGTTCAAGCAGGTCTGCTGCTTTTTGGCTGTTTGTATACGCGGCATGCTTTTCAAGCATTGCTTTAACTTGTTGAATTTCTTTTTCATCCTCTAATGACTCAAACAAAATCATTTCAAGGTTGCATTTGCGTTTAAATGCTTTTACATCTTCGGCCAATACATACGCGATTCCGCCGGACATACCAGCCGCGAAGTTTTTGCCGACATCACCCAGTACGACAACACTTCCGCCTGTCATGTATTCACAGCCGTGATCACCGATGCCTTCAACAACAACATTCACACCGCTGTTCCGAACGGCAAAGCGTTCACCTGCACGGCCGTTAATATATGCTTCTCCGCTCGTCGCGCCATAGAATGCCACGTTGCCGATAATTACATTTTCATGTGATTCGGAGTTGAATCCTTCCGGTGATTTGACAATGATTTTTCCGCCAGACAGACCTTTTCCGACATAGTCATTTGAATCTCCGTCTAAATAAAGCGTCATGCCTTTTGGAACGAACGCTCCAAAGCTTTGGCCGGCTGAACCTGTGAATTGCAGCTTAATCGTATCTTCCGGAAGTCCTTCTTCTCCGTAACGTTTCGAAATTTCACTGCCTGTTACAGTGCCTGCTACACGGTTTGTGTTATTGATTTCGACTGAAATATCAGCTTCTTTTCCCGATTCAATGGCATCTTTTACAGCAGGTAGAATTGTTGTGATATCGAGCGATTGATCAATTTTATGGTTTTGCGGCGTTTGGAATGTCCGTATCCCTTTCGGCTGATAAAGAAGTGTGGATAAATCAAGCTGACTCGCTTTCCAATGCGCCTTTGCCCGCTCACTCACGTTAAGTGCGTCAGTGCGGCCGATCATTTCATCGAACGTTTTAAAACCTAATGCAGCCATGTATTCACGGACTTCTTCAGCAATAAACAACATGTAGTTCACAATATGATCAGGATCTCCCATGAACTTTTTGCGAAGTTCAGGATTTTGAGTCGCTACCCCGACAGGACATGTATCCAAATGGCAGGCGCGCATCATAACACAGCCGAGAACAACTAACGGAGCAGTTGCGAAACCGAATTCTTCGGCGCCGAGCAATGCGGCCATGACGACGTCGCGGCCTGTCATAAGCTTTCCGTCTGTTTCTAATACAACACGATCACGGAGTCCGTTCAGCATTAAGGTTTGGTGCGCTTCTGCAAGGCCAAGCTCCCACGGAAGCCCTGTATGTTTAATGCTTGTTTTAGGTGAAGCACCTGTACCTCCGTCGTAACCGCTGATAACGATGACATCTGCAGTTGCTTTAGCAACACCCGCAGCGATCGTTCCGACACCAGCTTTTGAGACCAGCTTCACGCTGATTCTTGCATCACGGTTCGCATTTTTTAAATCGTGAATCAGCTGGGCTAAATCCTCGATTGAATAAATGTCATGGTGAGGAGGCGGTGAAATCAATCCGACCCCAGGTGTTGATCCGCGGACATCGGCAACCCAAGGATACACTTTATTGCCTGGCAGCTGTCCGCCTTCTCCCGGTTTTGCGCCTTGCGCCATTTTAATCTGCAGCTCATCGGCGTTGACTAAGTAATGGCTTTTCACACCGAATCGTCCTGAAGCAATTTGTTTGATCGCGCTTCTTCTGTCATCGCCGTTTTCATCAGGCACAAAGCGTTTTGGATCTTCTCCGCCTTCACCGCTGTTGCTTTTTCCGCCCAAGCGGTTCATCGCAATCGCTAATGCTTCGTGGGCTTCCTTGCTTAATGATCCAAATGACATCGCACCTGTTTTAAACCGTTTGACAATCGATTCAGCAGATTCTACTTCCTCCACTTTTAGAGGCTTGCGGTTTTCGTCAAATGAGAACAAGTTTCTCAGGAATCCGATTCGTTCTTCATCTGCCGCTTTCGTATATTGTTTAAACAGATTGTAATCATTTCTGCGGCACGCCCATTGCAAGGTATGAATCGTTTTCGGGTTAAATGCGTGATGCTCTCCGCCGTTTCTCCATTGGAAGTCACTTCCCGGTTCAAGCGTTTTGCTGTAGTCATCCTTATAGGCTTCCTGGTGGCGGCGCTGTGCCTCTGCCGCAATGGTATTTAAGTTAATGCCGCCGAGCTGTGATGCTGTTCCCGTAAAATAACGGTCAATCACGTCACGGCTGATTCCTACCGCTTCAAAGATTTGGGCGCCCCTGTAGCTCTGTACAGTAGAAATCCCCATCTTCGACATCACTTTTACGACACCTTCAGTAATGCTTTTTCCATACTTGCTGACAGCTTCTTCATAGCTGATATCCAAGCGGCCTTCGTCAATTTCCTGCTTATAGGTCGCATATGCCAGATAAGGATTGACAGCATCAGCACCATAGCCGATTAGAGCTGCAAAGTGATGAACTTCACGTGCTTCGCCCGATTCAACGATAATGCTGACTTTCGTGCGCAATCCTTTTCGGATTAAATGCTGGTGCAGTGCGCTGACTGCTAACAGCGGCGGAATTGGCGTTAACTGCTCATTCATTGCTCTATCGGACAAAATCAAAAGACTGACGCCTTGGCTGATTGCTTTCTCAGCTTGGGTGAACATGTCTTTTAACCCGCGTTCAAGATCTTCTGAAAACAGCACATTCATTTTTTGGCTTCTTAAATCAGGATGGACGATGGTTTTCAGCGCATAAAACTGCTCATTGGATAACACGGGTGTATACAGCTTGATTCGGCGGACGTTTCGTTCATTCGGATGAAGGAGATCGCCTTCTGCTCCGAGCCAAGTCATTGTTGAAGTCACGAGCTGCTCGCGAATCGCGTCAATCGGCGGGTTGGTAACCTGTGCAAACAATTGCTTAAAGTAGTTAAACAGCGATTGCGGGCGATCAGACAAAACAGCAAGCGGCGAATCGTTCCCCATTGAGCCGAGAGGATCTTTTCCTTCTTTAATAACAGGAATTAAATATTTTTGAATATCCTCATATGTGTATCCAAACGCTTTCTGACGCGTAAGAAGATCCGTGAACTGCTCTTCCTCTCTTGTTTCCGGATCAGGATTCACTTGCACAAGCTCTTCCTCAAGCCATTTTTGGTACGGATATTCAGTTGCGATTTGTGTTTTTACTTCTTCATCAGAAATAATGCGGCCTTCTTCCAGGTCAATTAAAAGCATTTTTCCTGGTTCAAGGCGGTTTTTATATAAAACGTTTTCCTGTTCAACCTCAATAACGCCGACCTCAGATGAGAAAATAATATAATCATCTTTTGTCACATAATAACGGGCCGGACGTAAACCATTTCGGTCGAGTATTGCGCCGATTTGTTTTCCGTCAGTAAATGAAATGGCAGTCGGACCGTCCCAAGGCTCCATTAATGAGCTGTGATACTCATAAAACGCTCTTTTTTCTTTAGACATGTGCGTATTTTCTGTCCATGGCTCAGGAATCAGCATCATCGCCGTATGTGCCGGCTTGCGTCCCGCCATAACGAAAAACTCAAATGCGTTATCTAAAATGGAAGAGTCACTGCCGTCAGCATTCAGAATTGGAAGAATTTTATTGAGATCCTCACCAAAACTTTCAGACACAAATTGCTGTTCGCGTGCTCTCATCCAGTTGATATTTCCTCGAAGGGTGTTAATCTCACCATTGTGAACCAAATAACGGTTTGGGTGTGCTCTTTCCCATGTAGGGAAGGTATTCGTGCTGAAGCGTGAATGAACTAGTGCAAAAGCGGATACGAATGCCTCATCTTGCAGATCGGAATAAAACGCATCAACCTGTTCAGGTGTTAAAAGGCCTTTATAAACAATAGTTTGGCTTGAAAGACTGGCAAAATAAAAATCTAGACCTTCCGTTACTCCCCAGTTTTCAGCCTGTTTACGAATGACATACAATTTTCGCTCAAAGCTCAAATCATCCTTCAGGTCAGAACTTGCGCCAATGAATACTTGACGGACAAACGGACAGCTTTTTTGTGCTACTGTTCCGATTTTTCCGACATTTACAGGTACAGTTCTCCATCCAAGCACAACTTGGCCTTCCTGTTCAATCAGTGCATTGATTTGCTTTTCGATCTTTTTTCTTTCATCTTCCTTCTGCGAGAAAAAGACCATTCCTACCCCGTAACGTCCTTTTTCCGGCAGATTGATGTCTTTGCACTCTTTCTTAAAGAAAGCATCAGGGATTTGAACCAGTAAGCCGGCGCCGTCTCCCGTATCCGGATCACTGCCTTGACCTCCTCTGTGGTCGAGCTGGCAAAGCATCTGCAGCCCCTGTTTGACGATGTCATGTGTCGCCTTGCCTTTTAAGTGCGCATATAGGCCGATTCCGCATGCATCATGTTCAAATTCAGGACGGTAGAGACCTTGAGCTTTTGGCATTTGATTGTAAGTCATAATTCCTCTCCCCCGATCAGTTTCCGATAATACCGGTCATAAAATCTAACAACTCTAATATTATTGTAGGTTTTCAAAACGATATAAACAATATATAATTTAGATCAAAAGAATCTCAAAATGAGATAGATGGATGTGAGACTTACATGGAGCTGCGCCAACTGCGTTATTTTATGGAGGTTGCTGAACGGGAACACGTTTCAGAAGCCGCTGATTATCTGCATGTGGCCCAATCAGCAATCAGCAGACAAATTGCAAACCTTGAAGAAGAATTAAATGTTACTTTATTTGAGCGTGAAGGGAGAAATATCAAACTCACTCCGATTGGAAAAGAATTTTTAATTCATGTCAAAACAGCGATGAAAGCCATCGATTATGCAAAAGAACAAATTGATGAGTACCTTGACCCGCATCGCGGAACCGTAAAAATCGGCTTTCCTACAAGCCTCGCCAGTCAGCTACTGCCGACTGTCGTTTCGGCATTTAAAGAAGAATATCCGCACGTAGAGTTTTTGCTGCGCCAAGGCTCTTATAAGTTTCTGATTGAAGCTGTCAGAAACCGCGATATCGATTTAGCGTTATTAGGCCCGGTGCCGACGAATTTTCCAGACATAGCAGGAAATATTTTATTCACGGAAAAAATTTACGCGCTTGTACCTTTAAATCATCCGCTCGCCAAACAAAAAACGGTGCATTTAATCGATTTGCGCAACGATCAATTTGTGTTGTTTCCGGAAGGATTTGTGCTCAGAAAAATGGCGATTGACTCTTGCAAACAAGCCGGGTTTGCCCCTCTTGTCTCTACAGAGGGTGAGGATTTGGACGCTATCAAAGGATTGGTGTCCGCAGGTATGGGTGTCACCCTTCTGCCGGAGAGCACTTTTGCTGAAACGACACCCCGATTTACTGTGAAAATTCCAATTGAGTTTCCTCAAGTGAAACGGACTGTCGGGATTATTAAGCCGAAAAACAGAGAGCTTGCACCTTCAGCGCAGGATTTTTATGAGTTTGTCATTCAGTTTTTCTCGAAATTGGAACAGTATCAATAAAAAAAACCCGAGCTTCTCTGGAGAAGTTCGGGTTTTTTGTTCCCGTGTATTTCTTCTATTTAATATACAGGCAAAGATAAATCCACATGGCATACAAACGCTTCTGGATCAATCACAGCTTTGTTTTTCATGCCTTTATTTTTTTCGGGTGTCTCAAGCTGCGAGGAAGAATAATTGACGATCCCGAGGCCGATGTCTTCACCATGAGAATCAGTCAGGCGGACAACAGCGCCGCTTTTAAATTTTCCTTTAATCTCCCTTACACCATCTGGGTATATATGCGATTGACCGTCAGCTATTTGGCCGGAACAGTCATCTGATAAAACAATTTCACCTTCTGGTCCGGAATTAAAAGCGATCCACTGCTCTTTTTGATTCAACGGAAGCGTTCCCTCAGCTTCAAAATAGGTGCCTTCCGCCTCTCCATGAACAGCTTGATATAATATATCTGCAGCGTCTGCCTGGCCAAGAAATCCTTTTATGCCGGATGCCATCACAATTTTAAACGCATCCAGTTTGGACCGCATGCCTCCGGTGCCGACCTCGCTGTCTGTATCGCCTGCACACGCTTCAATTTCCGGTGTAATCTCACTGACCCGCTGCACTCTTTTCGCTTTTGGATTATTTCGCGGATTGCCGTCATATAAACCGTCGATATCCGATAAAATCACAAGCAGATCTGCATCGATTAATCCGGCGACTTTGGCCGCGAGTGTATCATTATCGCCAAACTTAAGCCGATTGACGGTCACTGTGTCATTTTCGTTAATTATCGGGATAATACCGCGTTCGAGCAGTACATTCATTGTGTTCCGAACATTGTGATATCGGTATTCATCAGAAAAGTCGCTTCTTGTAATTAAAATTTGGGAAGCCACATAACCGTGCGCCAAAAACAGCTTTGAATAAGCCTCCATCAGCAACCCTTGACCGATTGAAGCAGACGCTTGTTTTTCAGGCAGATTATCTGGTCGCTGAAGAAACCCGAGCTTGCGATATCCTGCAGCTACTGCGCCGGAAGAAACCAGGATGACTTCATATCCGGCGTCTTTTAGTTTGGCGACCTGGTCCACTAAAGCTTCCAGTTTGCGAATGCTGATTTCCCCATGAAGACTTGTTAATGAACTGCTGCCGATCTTCACGACAACTCTTTTCATTTCAGACGTCACTTTATCACTCCTGTTTTATAGCGGTGCCGCTGTTTTTTCGATATCATCGCTGATTTCCTTTGAACGCTTAGCCGCATGTTTAATGGCTTGAGAAATGGCTTCTCCTCCGCCGCTCTTCTTCAAAGCCTGCAATCCGGCAGCAGTCGTTCCATTTGGCGAGGTGATATTGTCTCTCAGCACCTCAGGCTGTTCTCCTGTTTCCATCAGCATTTTTGCAGCACCTAAGAGTGTCTGTGCACCGATGCTTCGTGATAATTGTTTATCGAGTCCCGCTTCTTCGCCCGTCTTTTCGATGAATTCCATTAAATAATAAAAATAAGCAGGTCCGCTGCCGGCAATTCCTGTGAAAATGTCCATTTGATTTTCCTGGATGGTATACACTTCACCCATACAGCCGAGCAAAGCCGCCGTCAGTTTTTCTAAATCATCTGTTACATGCCTGCCAAGCGCGATGGCAGTTGCAGAAGCGCCGATCATACTTGATGTGTTAGGCATTACTCTGACAACCGGCTGTTGATTATGCAATGATTGTTCAATATAAGAGGTGGTTATGCCGGCTAGCACCGACAAAATTAATTGATGGGGTTGGATACGTGTTTTTAATGATGACAGAGCGTGTTCGGCATCTTTTGGCTTCATCGCCAAAATGAGTACATCCATGTCTTCAATACATAAGTGATCCGGCGCCACGCCTTTGATTCCATATTGAAGTTCAAGCTCAGCTAATCGCTCTGTATTGCTGCGGTTTGTAACGCAGATGTTTTGTTTTGGGATTTTATTGGCACGAACGATACCTGATATCATTCCTTCCGCCATAGATCCGGCTCCGATAAAAGCTACTTTTTTTTGATCAAAGATCGGTAACATCTCCTTTGTTCGCTTTTTTGTTCGTATTTTCACACGTTTAAAATGTTACCACGTGAGGAAATGATGTCAAGTTTGAAGGTCACTATTGATTTGTATTGTTTCATTTCGACAAATATGTATAATGAAAAACAGAAAACACCCGATACTCGTGACTATGCCGGGTGTTTTCTATGTTAAAAATTATCTGACAGTGCTTTTTCAATCAGTTTCTTGCAGCGATCCAGCTCTACTTTCAGCTGTTTTTTATACAGCTTGGCTGCCTCGTAATCTTTAAATTGATAGAGGACCACTTCTTGGAGCTTAGCCCCTTCTTTCTTTACTTTGATTTGTTTTAATATCCCATCATCAAGAAGCTCATGCAAAGACCGGTAAACCTCTGTATGGTTTGGTTTAAAACCAATCTCTTTAAATTCTGATCGAAGCACTTCCAGAAGCTTTAACCCGTAAAGTCTTTTCTGCTCAGTCATGGTAATCATATAAAGCTTCAAAAACGCGCGCTGCTTGACTAAAAATCCAGTGGAACTTCTTTTTTCTTCTTTCATCGGTCTGCACCCCTTCTCTGTAAACTGAGAACACCATGTACTAAATATTCAATTTTTTCCTGTTGTTCTCCTTCTTCTATTCATAACATGATCATCAAGTTATTTTGTGTTTGGTGTTTGTATGGCTGGTGGGAATAGAAAAAGATAAAATGAACATTTGGTACATAGTTTGTTTGGTTCATTATAACTTGTTTTCACTATGATCTTCAATTTAAAACTATTGTCCGTTTTACATTTTCTTCAATATATGTCCGTTGAATTGAAAAACAGCCTTTGATAACGTAGCGATAAAGGAGATGATAAAATGACAAAGCAAACAGCGCGCCCTGCCAAAGAAGAACGTTACGCCAACTTGATTCCCATGAAAGAATTGCAATTCGAAAAGGATCGTCTTTTCCCCTTCCCGATTTATGAAAAGCTTCGGAAATCGTCTCCTGTTCGCTATGACAAACAGCGTGATTGCTGGGATGTTTTTAAGTATGATGACGTTCAATTCGTCCTGAAAAATCCCAAACTTTTTTCATCCAAACGCGGCATACAGGCAGAAAGCATTTTAACAATGGACCCTCCGAAACATACCAAATTACGTGCACTCGTCAACAAATCGTTTACTCCAAAGGCAGTGAAACAAATCGAAACCCGCATAAAAGACGTTACAGCATTCCTCTTACAGGAGGCGCGGCAAAAAGACACAATCGATATGATAGATGATATAGCAGGCCCCCTTCCTGTTATTATCATTGCTGAAATGCTTGGAGCACCGATTGAAGACCGGCACATCATCAAAACATACTCCGACGTGCTCGTTGCCGGAGCGAAGGACAGTTCAGACAAATCTGTCGCTGACATGGTTCAAAAACGCCGGGACGGCCACGCTTTCTTAAGTAACTATTTTAAAGACATTCTATTAAAACGACGGGCCCAGCCAAAAGAAGATTTGATTACGATGCTTTTGCAGTCAGAAGTCGATGGAGAATATCTAACAGAAGAGCAGCTGCTCGGTTTTTGCATTCTACTTCTTGTCGCGGGAAACGAAACGACTACTAATTTGATCGCGAATGCTGTTCGCTATATCACGGAAGACACAGCCATGCAACAACAGATAAGACAGAATACAGACTATGTGCCTAATATAATAGAAGAAACACTCCGCTATTATCCGCCTGTTCAAGCCATCGGACGAGTTGCAGCAGAAGATATAGCGCTTGACGGAGCATTGATAAAGAAAGGATCTTCCGTTATCAGCTGGGTCGCGTCAGCCAATCGGGATGAAGCTAAATTTTCTGAACCTGATCGTTTTATCATTAACCGCCCCTCCTACCCCCATCTCAGCTTTGGATTCGGAATTCACTTTTGCCTCGGCGCACCATTGGCCAGGCTTGAAGCAAAAATCGCTCTTTCCTCCCTCTTGTCTATGTCAGCTTATATTAAAAAAGCTGATGATGAACAGAAACTCGAAGCGGTACCAAGTCCTTTCGTGTTTGGTGTTAAACATTTACCTGTGCGGATTGAATTCAAATAAAAAAAGCCTGTCGCTAGACAGGCTTTCGTTTTACGGATTTGTTGACCACAATCCTGCAGATTTAATGAAAATACGCGGATCTAATTTCAATTGAGCTACCATATATTCAGCAAGATCCTCAGGCTGCATAACCTTTTCAGGATTACCGTCTGTCAGGTTCAGTTCAATCGACATATCACTTGCGACAGTGCTCGGCGTTAACGCGCTGACTCTGATATTATGCTTTCTCACTTCTTGCATGAGAGATTCTGTTAACCCAAGAACGGCAAATTTGGATGCGCTGTAAGCGCTTGTGACAGCTGCTCCTCTTTGGCCGGCTGTAGAAGAAATATTAATAATGTCACCAGCTTTGCGTTCAATCATTTCAGGAAGCACCGCACGAGTAACATGGTATACACCCATTAGGTTCACTTGAATGATATTTTCCCACTCATCAGCGGATAGATCTAAGAATCCGCCAAACTTGCTGATTCCCGCATTGTTAATGAGAATATCAATCTCGCCAAGCTCCTCTTTAATAGAAGCCACAGCTTGATCAACATGCGCCGCATCCTTTACATCCGCAGCGGCAAACGCAGCTTTCACACCAAGTGCTTTTACTTCTTCTGCGACTTTCTCAACATTGGCGGCAGTTCGTCCGATTAAACCGATATTTACGCCTTCTTTCGCAAGCGCAAGAGCTGTCGCGCGTCCAATCCCTCTGCCTCCGCCTGTGATAAGAGCAGTTTTATTTTGTAAACTTTGCAATTGAAGCACCCTTTCTTTGTTTACATATGTACGATAACACATTATAAGCACAAGAAAACCAATACGCAAATCATATGAACTGACCAGATAACATTTCACCTGATTATAATAGGCGAAATAGGGTATGACATTAGAAAAGGGGTGAACATATGGTTATCGTTTATATCAGTATCGCAGTAATAGCCATTTCAATCATTTACTTAGGGATAAATGTGATTCAAAACAAGAAGAAAATAGATCCCGCCATGAAGGAACTCACTGCAGTTACGCAATCCATGCAAAAACAAGTTGAAATGGTAAAAACGGAAGCACAGCAGCTGTCTCAAAAACAAAAAATGATTCAGTACGATGTTGAAATGAAAAAAACCGCGTTGCAGCAGACTGCTGCTGAAGTGAAAGAAGCCCCTCAAGCAGCTAAAGAGGTGTGGCACGCAGGACATTTGAATAGAGGTTAAATATGAATGATATCCCGTTGTAACGTTTAAAATGGACAATGGGATATCATTTTTAGGGAGGTTCACCCATGATTGGAAACCGCAGCGGTTTAGCAGCATTTGCAGAGAAATTAAATACTCTTCCGGTATCAAGACCGCTTTCGAAAACGGATTTGCTCACTTCCCCATTTCGCATACACCAAGAAAACGCGCTTGAAATGTACTATTCACCTCATAATGAATATATCAATCAAGATGCTTCAGCTGTGATGTCAGGCATAACGCCGGGTTTTTCACAGATGAAAACAGCTTATGAAACAGCCGCAGAAAGCTTGCGCAAAGGCCGATCTCTAGAACAGATAGCTTTAGACACCAAAAAAGCGGCAGGACTTTCTGGAACTATGAGAGATAACCTGATTACGATGCTGGATCAATGCGGGCTGCCGCAGGTTTTAGGCATTCAAAGCGCCGCACAGCTTTTCGGCGACTTGCGCCATATGCTTCACACCACTTCTGTTATCAAATACCCTGTTTTCATTCAACAGAAAAACTATACAGGACATCGTCCGGCTATCCCCCGCTCATCTATGCTAAGCACTTATGCATATAAGCATTTTCCCGCTGAACTTGAAAAGCTATCGAGCCCTGCTCTTCTTATCCCGCTAGGCAAAGCAGCCGAAACAGTCTGTGAAACACTGATCAGGGAAAACAGCAAATGGCGGCTGACCTGCCTACACGGCTTCCCTCACCCATCGGGCGCGAACGGCCATCGAACGAAACAATTTAATAAAAACAAAGAGGAATTAGAAAAACAAATCCGCTCCTTTGCTTCATCAAATTCGATTTCGTTATAGAAAAGAGGAAATAAAAGGGATATGATAAACCTACATACACCATAAGGGAGGGATTCGGTGTTTCCTGAATTAGAAACCGTCAGGCTTATTCTAAGAGAGTTGACAGAGAAAGATGCGGAAGCCATTTTTACTTGTTTTTCAAACCATGGCGTCACACGCTACTACGGACTTGATCCCTTTGAAAGTATAGATCAAGCAAAAACAATGATTCATCAGTTTGCCGACAATTATCAAGAAAAGCGGGGAATACGGTGGGGAATTGAAAGAAAAGACACCAAAGAACTCATCGGTACGATTGGCTTTCATGCTTTGGCCCCCAAGCATAAACGTGCAGAAATCGGTTATGAAATCAGCCCGGCGAATTGGCGAAACGGCTATGCGTCAGAAGCCATTTTAGAAATTGTGTCTTTCGGCTTTGATATCCTTGAACTAACGAGAATCGGTGCAGTTGTTTTTATGGAAAATGAAGCGTCAAATCGTTTGCTGTTAAAAATGGGATTTGAAAAAGAAGGCGTATTAAGACAATTTATGTACCAAAGCGGTGTCCCTTATGATACAAATGTTTATTCTATGATAAAATCATGAAAATCAGAGAATGAGCAGAGATTATAGCTGCTCTTCCCTAAGTCTCTCGTCTGTTTTCACTCCGCAGGGTATATTGCAGAAACAAGATAAACTGAATGCTATCCAACGAATTTAGTTAGCGTGCAGCAACTGGCTGCGCGCTCACACTTCCTGTCACACACCGCTTTGCCCCAAACCCGCCACTCGATCATGTGCTTTTGAAACATCATCCATGAGAGTTTAAAAAGCGATATAAGTGCAGAAGCGATCGCCCAAACTATTTATTGAGCGGACTCCTAATGATAAAGTCCCGTCCAGACAATCATTTGCGCGGCACTCTGTAACTGAAACCATTGCTGAAAAAAAATCATAAAAAGCTTCCTGTTTCAGGGCGCTTTTCATCAGGATGCATATTGAGGGGAAGTCTCTTTCTGTACTTCTTTTTCTTCAGGTAGCTTAATACATTTCGTCATGACTGCACTCGCAAGATAAAGCACCGCAAAAATCCAGACAACGCCTTGTGCACCAATGAGTCCGATGAACATCCAAGCTAAAGCAGGTCCGACAAATGCCGATAAGCCGGCTGCGAGGTTCAAAACGGACATGGCGGCTCCTTTGTCTTTTCCGGCAACTGTCGGCACGATCGCACCAATCGGCACGTAGCCTGCCAGCAAGCCGCCCCAGATAAAGCCGATGATGCTCACAACCGCCACATTCCCGCCTGAAAAAACAGGCGCATAGTATAATAAAACAGTGAAAATGCCGCAGCCGACTCCTCCAAACCAAATGACGGTGTTTTTCCATCCGAATTTATCACCGACAATTCCAAAAATGAGGTTAAATACAATGTTGCCCAGAAAAATCGTTCCCCAAATCTGCAGCCACACATTAGTTGAAATGCCGTGCTGAGCCATGTGCATCGGCAAAAACACAGGGAAACCATATGTGCCGATGCTGTTGATGATTCTAATCATTCCTCCTGTCAGCACCCGCGGATTGGTAACAAGAATGGTAACCCCTTTTAAAAGCTCCTCCGCCGTTTCTGATCTTTTTCTTTTCTTTTTTCCAAACCGGTCTTTATTAATAAACAACGCGAAGACTGCACCGAGGCATACCCAGAAAATAGAACTCCACAGCGTATTTAAATAACCAAACGTTTTAATTGCATAACTTGAATACCAAGCACCGAAAACAAACATGCCCAGACAATACGCAATCCAAAACCAGCCGACAGCTGTGCTGAGCCTGTTCTGGGGTGTTCTGTAGATGACCCATGTCAAGAAGGAATAAGCAAAAAGCGGGTATCCTAAGCCTTTAATAAAGTAAGTCACATACATGACAGGCAGATTTAGCTGTTCAAATCCGAAGACGATAAAAGCCGCTGTACCGATCACATAAAACAACAACCCCATAAACATCGTCCGCTTTGCGCCAAATGCTTCCAGACACACACCCGAAAACCATGAAGCGATGGCCAGTGAAATGCCGTATATACTAAAAATCGAAGCGGATTGCTGAACGGTGAGCCCATTTTCAATCAGAAAAGGACTGAGCCATCCTTGTTCAAGACCGTCTCCCATCATAAACAGCACAACCCCTAAAAACCCCCATGCCAGCCGCTTTGGTATACCAATTTTATCTAACATATCTGTATCCTCCTTAGATGCTTATATCAATTACCGCATTACCTCATTAAAGTAAGAAAATGTATAATTCCTCAATTAGCAGCAAATTCCGCCTTATACTAATACCTTGTTTCCCGATGACGGCTCTAACCCTGAAAAGAAGCGTTGGACCTGCTTCCACTCCTCGTATAAAGTCATTTCTATCCGGCAATCCTGCGGTTCTATCACCCGAACACTTCCAGACATTTCTTCGGTCAATCTATAGGCCTCATTGCAAACCACCGCAGCACCAACGACTGATGCCTGACTGTACCCTTCTTTGACATAAATTTTTTTCTGAAGAAGATTGGCGATATATTGTGTAAATGCTCTGCTTTGGAATCCGCCTGCGCAACCCCACACATAGTCACGATCAAACGGAGTGATCTCTGTTAAAATGTCAAAGTTCCATTTGATTGAACATGCAATCTCCTGTAAGGCCGCGCGTACAAAATGCGCTCTGCTTAAATGGGCTGAAAGCGGTACATCAAAGAGAAAGCCGCCTTTCGTCAGGGCGTTTTTTTCTGCCGATAAATACGAACCGAGGGAAGATACACATGCATGATCTTCCTTAGCAAGAGCAGCAATCTCTTCTTCCATCACATCGTACGGTTCATTCGGATAGAAAATATCCTTTAATTTTTGAAAATTCAGACCTGTTACCCCGGGATTTGTCTCCGCAAGCCACTGTCCTTGATCTGTGTGGCAGTTCAGCCAGGCTTTATTTTGTCTGTCCTCATGAATTTCATCAATAATTTTGGTAATCGGTGTTGTCGTACCTGATACAATGACTGCGTCTCCGAGAGCAGCACCAGTGCTTTTGACAGCAAGCTGTGTATCTCCCCCACCCGCTATAACCTTCGCATGATGTGATAGTCCCAATTCTGCCGCATACTCATCTGTTATCGATCCAATGACTGTTCCCGCTTTTACTAGAGGCGGAAGAATAGATGGCGAGAAACCGAATATATTGCACATCTCTTCTGACCATGTATTTTGTTTTACATCAAACAGCAGCGTTTCCGTCGCCTGTGACGGTTCATATGTCAATACTCCGCTCAACTGATACGTCACCCAATCACTGATGCTTGTGAAGCTTGCAGTTTTTTCCCATAAGGAGGGCTGGCGGTGCTTTAAACCATAAAGCTTGAGCGCTGAAAAAAGCGCAGTCGGCAGACGGCCTGTTCGGCTGTATACTTCTTCCCGATTCGGTATGTTTTCCTCCCACTCCCTGCCCCGATTGTCAATGTTGGGCAGACCGAGGAAAGACTCACCATTTTGATCAAACAGCACGATCCCCTGTCTTTGACTTGTTGAAGTGAGACCAATAATTTCAATATGATGAGAACGAGAAATCGCACGTTTAGCCAGATTCATGATTTGATTCCACAGCGCCTGTGGAGAAAAATAGCGGCTGTCCGGGTAAAGCGGCTCGGTCGTATATACAATGTCCTCCCGTTCAACCGTTTGAACGCTTCCCGACACACTTACGACCGCAACTCTAGCATTGCCAGTGCCAATGTCAAATACGAGATAACCTTTTTGTTTCGTCATCCTGATGCCCTCCTTTTTACACCTCTGCTTTAAGATCGTTTTTGTTATATAAAGTCGGAATATTGAGAGTTTTTTCATCCTTCCACTTTTTAAGCGCTTCGTTCAGAATGGTAACGTGATGATCCTCTACTTCAAATGTTGCTCCTGCTAAATGCGGTGTTGCCAGAACATTAGGCAATGAAATAAATTCATAATCCGATTGCGCTGGCGGCTCATGATAAAAAACGTCTAATATCGCACCTCTGATTTTACTTTCTTTCAGTACAGATAAAAGATCCTCTCGGTTTACCACGACAGCTCTTGATGTATTCACGAAAATGGCGCTCTCTTTCATCAAGTCAAAATACGGCCGATCAATGAGGCCAAGCGTATCATCTGTACGCGGCAGATGAACAGAAACGATATCACTATCTGAAAAAACCTTCTCCAGAGATACTTTTTCATATTGCGGATAATCGTGCTGTACGTATGGATCGTAATACAAAACCTTGCAGTCAAACGCAGTCAGCAGTTTTGCAATTCTTTGCCCAACCGCTCCGAATCCGACCATACCCACGGTTTTTCCTGTTATTTCATTACCTTTGAATTTGGCATACGCCTGCAAATAATCGCTGTTCCATTTTCCATCCTTTAGCCATTGATTAGAGGTATTCGTATGCCGGAGAAATGAAATCACATTTCCAATAAACATTTCAGCAACAGCTTGTGCGTTGCGCCCAGGTGTATAGAAAACCGGAATGTCTCTGTTTGACGCTGCTGCCACATCAACATTGGAAGGCATTCCCCTGCATACTCCCACAAATGAAAGTTCCGGCATTGATGCAAACACGTTTTCTGTCACCTGATCAAGCTCAGTAATCAAACCCGTCGCATTTGATCCTTTTAATAGCTGAATCAATTCATCTTCCCTGTATGCCCGGCCGTTTTCTTTCCAAGACTGATAAACAACGGAACCGAACAATTCTTCAAGCTCTTTTCGTCCTTCTTCGTTGTACGGTGCTGTAATCAAAACCGTCATGATGCAAAACATCCTTTTCATCGTTATTTTTCACACAAAAAAATCTCTCTCCAAAGATGGAAAGAGATTCATGTATAGGCGCACTCTGCCACAGACAGAAGCCGGTATAAACCTTACTTTCCTATCTTTCAAGCTGAGGCTTGCTGGAATTGGCACAATAATGTTGCCGAGGTTTCATAGGGCCAGTCCCTCCACCTCTCTTGATAGAAAATGTTTTGTATGTAATTTTCAGAATTGAGAATACGTTAATCATAAAGAAGACCCAGATTGATGTCAATGTCTTTTTTTCAGAATTGACGTTATCATTCGAAATGTTATAATTCTTACAATATATCTAACTAGGGAGAGGAACTGGGCTATGAAATCGTTCGCCACTCAACAAAACGGCATTTTTAAATCCGTTTGCTCACTGGACTGCCCGGACCAGTGCGGATTGCTGGTACATAAAAAAGACGGGAAAATTGTGAAAGTGCAGGGTGATCCTGATCACCCCGTGACAGCCGGAAATATATGCAACAAAGTACGAAATATGGCTGAGCGCCTCTATGATGAAAAGCGGCTGACGACTCCGCTGAAACGAACAGGTGTGAAGGGCGAGGCAGAGTTTAAACCAATTTCTTGGGAAGAAGCGATTGACACCATCACATCCCGCTGGAAACAGCTGATTGATGAAGAAGGAGCTGAAAGCATACTGCCTTACAGCTTTTACGGCAATATGGGAAAATTAACGGCTGAAGGAATGGACCGCCGCTTTTTTTACCGCTTGGGCTCAAGCCAGCTTGAGCGCACGATTTGCAGCAAAGCAGGATCAGAGGGCTATAAATATACCATGGGTGTGAGTGCTGGAATCGATCCTGAAGAAACGATCCATACGAAACTGTTTATCTTTTGGGGAATTAACGCAGTCAGCACAAATATGCATCAAATTACAATCGCCCAAAAAGCACGGAAAAAAGGCGCAAAAATTATTGTGATTGATGTGCATAAAAATCAGACAGGGCGTCTAGCAGACTGGTTTATTCCTATAAAACCCGGTACCGACAGCGCGCTTGCCCTCGGCATCATGCACATTTTATTTAAAGAAAATCTTCACGATGAAGCGTTTCTTTCAAAATATACAGTCGGCTATGAAGAACTGCGCGAGCATGTGAAACAGTACCATCCAGAAAAGGTATCCCTGATCACTGGTATCAGTACCGACGATATCTATCAGCTGGCAAAAATGTATGGTGAAACCTCCCCTTCCTTTATCAGAATCGGAAACGGCCTTCAGCATCATGACAACGGCGGAATGATTGTAAGAACGATTGCCTGTCTTCCGGCAATTACCGGTCAATGGATGCATACAGGAGGCGGTGCCATCAAGCATAACAGCGGGATTTTAGAATATAACACCACCGCGCTTCAGCGTCCTGATTTACTGAAAGGCCGCACACCGAGATCGTTTAATATGAACCAGCTGGGCAGAGTTCTTCTGGAAACAGACCCTCCTGTTCGCTCCCTCTTTATTTATGGGACGAATCCAGCCGTTGTGACGCCAGAAGCGAACAAAGTCAGACAAGGCCTCCTGCGGGATGACTTGTTCACCGTGGTTCATGATTTGTTTTTAACAGAAACGGCCAAATATGCGGACATTGTACTGCCCGCTGCATCTGCTTTTGAAAATACTGATTTTTACACCTCATACTGGCATCATTACATTCAGCTGCAGCAGCCGGTTATTGAGAAATACGGAGAAAGTAAGTCTAATACTGAGGTATTCCGGTTATTGGCTGAAGCAATGGGATTTACGGATCAGGAGCTAAAAGACTCAGATGAAGATTTAATCCGCCAGGCGCTTCGCCATCCGGATAATCCTTATTTAGCAGAGATTACTTATGAATCACTTACTGAACGTTCGTTTATGAAGGCGAAGCGTGAAAAGCCGCTGTTTCCGGGTACATTGCCGACACCGAGCGGAAAAATAGAATTATATTCAGAAAAAATGAAACAAGCCGGTTTCCCGCCGTTACCGACACATACGCCGCTTGCGCCGGATCATGAATTCCCGTTTATGTATGTTCCCGGGCCGAATCATAATTTCTTAAACTCAACGTTTTCCAATAATGCAAAACACGTCAAACTTGAAAAGACACCGAAACTCTTTATCAACACGATAGATGCCGAAAAACACGGCATCACTGATGGTGAAGCCGTACGGATTTGGAACAGCCGAGGTGAGTGTGAACTAACCGCCGCAGTCGGAGAACAAGTGCTTCCAGGTGTTGTCGTCAGTCAAGGATTATGGGCAGATGAACCAGGCAAAAATCAGCTTGTTAACGCCCTAACCCCCGACCGCTTGGCTGATATGGGCGGAGGCGCCACTTTTTTCTCAGGCCGAGTGCAGATTGAAAAAGCATAGAAACCGTCCAGAGCTTGCTCTGGCGTTTTTTTTGTGTACACAGTCAACATAAATGAAACCAATGGTATAGATTGACCGTATAACATGACGATTACATAATGGAGGCATACACATGGACGTTTTTTTAGGAATCGGTATTGCATTGGCTGGATATTTTATCGGAGAAGGATTAAAGCATATTAACAACCCAAAAGCTAACGAAAAAAATGACATCATGCTGATTAAAGAACGAGATATTTACTTTTACATCGGGCATTTTTTAGGAATAACCCAAGCGGAGGCGAAACTCTTAGCAAAGGATCTCACAGACCTCCCTCATATTGATATTAACGGAAAAAGATATGTGCAAAAACATATCTTAAGAGAATGGGTATTAACATTAGGAGAGAAACAACAAGCGAAAGATTAATGCGAATTTTTCAATAAGACGAGCTATGAAATTTCTTTCCCAAACACAACAAAAAACAGGATTGGAAACGCTTTTTGATCAATTTATTGGTTCTTTAGTTATTTATTTAATTTGAAACCAATCAACACATTAACGAAAGCAGCCCACATATGCAAATATTGATTTTTACTTATCAAGTATAGGTATTGCTGTCTTTGGTAGAGGGGTTGCCAAATGAATACAGAGTCACCATCTAGCATCCAAGTAGCTGAAAGACAAAGACCAGTCGCAGGATTCGTTTAGCCCTTTTTCTTGAGCAGGACTTTTCATTTAAAATGTTCCTCTACCGTTGCTGTGCCAACTTGCATAAGTAAGTCACAACATTCTTATTTCATAATCATTTGCACGTATAAAAAAACGGCGGAAAATTTAGATTTTCCGCCGTTTTTCAAAGGTTTTATTCAGGAAACTGAACATGCCCGGGAACTGTGTACGCCCCAGATGTTCCGTTTGCAGGAAGCTTTGGAATCGTGTCTTTTACAACTTTTCCTCGAATGTCAGTGATTCTGACTTTAAGAGAGCCCGTTCCTAAATTGGTGCTGAGGAAATGATTATAGTCCGTTTTCTCCATGTTGATCCACTTTCCGTCTTTGTAGTATTCCATTTTCATAACGGGATACTTGTGATTTCTAACTTGGATTGCCGCCCACCACTGGCTGCTGCCTTCTTTAATCCGGTATGTGAAATTGCCAGTGATTGGCGCTTTGATCACACGCCATTTGATTTTGATTTTTCCATCTTTCATAGCACCGATTTTGCTGAAGGCATTGGGTGAAAGATCAAGGGCTCCTGGGGCACCCTCAGGATATAGATCGGTAACATAGACGATCGTCTTCCCCTTTGGCCCTTCCACTTCAAGATAAGAGCCGGCAAGAGCGGCTTTCACACCGCCGTAATTAAGATCCTTTGGGTTAATTGCCGTAATCTCCATGTCAGATGGGATAGGGTCAAGAAGGAAAGCTCCTCCTGAATAGCCTGATCCGGTATAGGTTGCATAGCCTTCGTGCAAATCGTTATAGGCTGCCGAAGCCTGCGGGCAAAAACAAAGAATCATCAACATAACCACGCTAATAACAGCACTGATCTTCTTTTTCATAGACATCCTCCTAATCCAAATTTCGAATGAGAATCATTATCATTGTAATACTCATTCGATATGGATTGAAAGAGGACATAGATTCATAGATTGATTTATGCCTAATTCACTATTCTATATATATCAAAGGGTGCGTTTTATACGACTATGTAATACTTATGTTCAGATGCACATATGAGCCAAAATTCTTGTTTCATTAATATGGATAGCTATAGTGAGGATCTGAAGTATATCAGCTCAAAAAATTCCCATCCCCGCTTGAAATCGCAAGCGGGAGAATATCACTTTACCTTTTGCAACTTGGTCAGAGCAGTAAGTATAATACCTAAAATGAGCACAATCGGAAACCAGATAATAATGTAATGAAAATGTGGATCTGCAAAAGCTACAATAACAGCCCCCACACAATATAATATGATGGCCAGCGCCCTTAACACAGCATCTCTTAAGAATGTTTTATTCTGTTTAGAGAAAAACAACCGGCCGGAAAGATCCTCTAAAAGAGAAGCCAATGTTCCGGTCAAAACTGTAGAAGAAATGCCTGCAATCCCCAGTTGTTTAGCTGCTGTTGTTTGTATCCCCATGGCAATACTCAAAAGGATAATAAGGATGTACACCGGAACGAAAGCAGCAGATATTGAAAGACAAGCAAAAACAAATAAAATGAACGCTTCAATTGCCAGAGCTTTTGTTACAGCGGATGGCCAAAATGTTTTCTCTGCCTTTCCAACAATGATCGTGCTAACAATCACTCCCACGATAAAGCCGATTAGCGCAGTTAAAGAATGAAAAACAGTGACTTGAAGAGATTTTCCGATTGCTAATCCCAATAAAACGATATTTCCCGTCATATTAGCAGTGAAGACGTGTCCTAGGCTTAAATAACCGATTACATCCACGATTCCCGCTGTTAAACAAAGAAGAGAAAGCAAAGTGTTTCGATATGCTGCAGCAGTCAATGGTGTATCAATCCTTTCGTGTGGTTCCAACTGTAACTCTTTTATTTGCATCAAAAAACATATAAAATCCCGGTTTTGATCAGGAATATAGACTCTATTCTTACTGTTGTCCAACTGTAATAATAATCCATATGTAAATTATTTAAATTTGAAAGGAAGCTGAGTGGCTTTGAAACGATTTTCTTTATTATTTGCCGTATTAAGTTTATTATTGCTTCTCTTGCCTGAAAAAGCTTTAGGCGCCGTCGATTTTCCAAATACCTCGACGAATGGCATTTTAGGTTTTGCCGGAAATGCAAAAAATGAAAAAGGAGTCTCTAAAGCCAGCACAACCGGCGGAAAAAACGGCCAGATCGTTTATATCCAAAGTCTAAATGATTTAAAAACCCATCTGAGCGGATCAACACCTAAAATTTTAGTGCTTCAAAATGATTTAACCGCTTCTTCAAAAACAACGGTAACGATTGGTTCAAATAAAACACTTGTAGGTTCTTACGCTAAAAAAACGCTGAAAAATATTTATTTAACAACATCTTCTTCATCCGGAAACGTCATCTTTCAAAATCTGACCTTTGAACACAGCCCGCAGATTAATGGAAATAACGATATACAGCTTTATCTAGATTCAGGCATCAACTATTGGATCGACCATGTTACATTTTCAGGACACAGCTATAGTGCTGGCGGAAGTGACCTGGACAAGCTGTTGTATATCGGTAAATCAGCTGATTATATCACCATCAGCAACTCAAAATTCGCAAATCATAAGTACGGTTTAATTTTAGGATATCCTGATGATTCCCAGCACCAATATGACGGCTATCCGCACATGACCATCGCCAACAACTATTTTGAGAATTTGTATGTAAGAGGCCCGGGGCTGATGAGATATGGCTACTTTCATGTCAAAAACAATTACAGCAACAATTTTAACCAAGCAATTACCATCGCGACAAAAGCAAAAATATATTCTGAATACAATTATTTTGGAAAAGGCAGCGAAAAAGGCGGAATCCTTGATGACAAGGGCACCGGATACTTTAAGGATACAGGAAGCTATCCATCCTTGAACAGGCAATCCTCACCGTTGACAACATGGAATCCAGGCTCCAATTACAGCTACCGGGTACAAACTCCGCAGTACACAAAAGAATTTGTCACAAAATATGCCGGATCACAAAGTACAGCATTGGTTTTTGGCTACTGACACAAAGAGGGCTTGCATAACGCCAAGCCTCTCTTTATGGCTATGTATTGTTCGTCTGGCTTGTGTCTAAAACTCACATGCGCCACGATGTTGCTTGTCCAACATATCATTCCTGCACAAGATGAACATGCTGACGGACCAAATATTTTTTTGCCAACATGTTCACTCCATTTTCATTGAATGAACACACGGACCTCTGAATTGCTTTTCTCATTATACAACTAGGTCATTATGGTTTCATCTCAAACAAAAAGAATCCATTTCTAAAATGGATTCTTTTATTTTACTGTACATTCTATCATCTATAAACCAGGCCGCCATCAGTTAAAATAGCTTGACCGGTGATATAATCTGAATCATCTGAAGCTAGAAATGAGACTAAATTGGCCACATCTTCAGGTGTTTGATATCTTTTTAGAGCAATGTCTGAAGAGAATTTTTCAAAAGCTTCTCCTGGTTTTAAATCATCGCTATGTTTAACCATTTCCTCATCAATGCGATCCCACATTTTTGTTTTTGCAACACCAGGACAATATGCGTTAACTGTTATTTGATATTTGGCTAACTCTTTAGCAGCTGAATGTGTAAAAGATTTCACTGCGTGCTTCGTTGCGGAATATGTGCCAAGCATTTCAAATGATTCGTGACCTGCTATACTGCATGCGTTAATGATTTTGCCTTTTGTTTCTTGCTTAATGAACTGATCAGCAGCTGTTTGAGTACCAAACACAACGCCATTGACATTAACCTTGAACAATTGATTCAGTTGTTCTTCTGTTATTTCTAAAAATGGCGAAACTGTCTCAATGCCTGCATTGTTTACAAACACATCCAAACGGCCAAATGTATCTGCCGCTGCTTTAACTAAATTGAATTGGTCATCACGCTTGGATACATCCCCTTTTACTCCGATAACATGATAGCCTTTTTCTTTGAAGTCTGATACAGTTGCATGCAGCAGTTCCTCGTTAATATCATGCAGAACGACACTAAAACCATCCTTGCACAATCTCTCTGCTATCCCTCTCCCTAATCCGCCTGCGGAACCAGTAACTATCGCTACCTTGGTCATAAATATTCCCCTTTCGCAATGAGGTATAGTGACGATATATTTATTTTAACAAATCAGTGTTTCTCCACATAATGTAAACTGCTGTCTCAAAAGAAAGCTTGTATTATATTAATTAATTCAAGTTGAAATCATCGTGTGTAAAGTAATAAAGTTCTTCACTTCAGGATTGATCCCTTAATTGAAATGATCTATAGGACGTGTGTAACCGAGCCCTCATTATTGTTAAAGATATGGACATCGGGCTCTTATCCATTTTCTTTAGTATTCATGTGCTGTAATACATTGTATTGGATTTCATTAGACCGGTACCCAATGTTTCATTGCTACGGTCTTACCCCTAAATGTAGTTTTCCTTGCTTAACATACCTTTGAATTTCGTATAAGCATAGTGTAAATGCCATTGAGTTTAATTGGTCTTGATTCCAAAGCATGCGTAATGAAGGTCGCTCTTTAACTGATGAAGAAGATCATCGACCTGGTCAACTTTTTCATCATTTAACATTTAATTTTCTTAGCAAGCTTATAATCATATGTATTGCCGCTGCTGCCGTCCTCTTGTTTCTTTGTAATTCTTTAAGCTGCAAGCTTTTTCTGGCTCCTACTTGGTTTAAATTCTTCAACTGAGATATCTTTATTTATAATTGAGATGTATCGTTTATCAAATAGAGTTATCCCAATTTACTTCCTTTTTTATCAGATTCTTAATTTTTAATTTATATAATGTGGTTTTAAAGAGGAGAAAGTCCCCTCTTTTACACTGGTATTTCTTCATAACATAATCTGTCACATAACTCATAGTTGCCGCCAGTTTGATACATGCAACGTTGATAACATCGTTGTGGATCATAAGAGATTGTTTGGTATTGAGGCACATGATAATTCAGGTAGTAAGGTATTTGTGTATACCAAACTGGATATTGTCTAAACACATCGAACCCTCCATTCGCCCCTCTAGTTTACTGTATTGTATTTACCTCACAGCCAAATGTCATTTGTCCAAACGAAATTAGGCATTCTTTAGAGCCATTGATCTTTTCGCACATTTAGTTGATTTTTTATTCTTTAACAATTGATCAATTCAATATCACTCCAATCATTTTCAACTTTGACTCATATGAGCAATAAACTTCTCCTCAACCGTTTCTTAAAAACATGTCAGCAAACTTGGTTTGGAAATCACTGTCGTTAGTGAGTTTCACCTTCCCTTTCCTCCTTTTAAATCTAAATAAAAGTCTTTTTTATTTAATCTTAATATCTTTCCTAATTATGTTAAAATAGGATCAAAAAAAAGAAATTGTGGTGTATTTATGCTTGACTCAACTTTTCTTTTGTCATTCATGTTTGTACTTTATTTTTGTTTTATTCTTTATAGAATTATTAAGCGATTTATATTTAAGAAAGAACGAATGGCCAATGATAAGCATCTTGTTATTGTTTGTTTAATCGTTTACTTCTTTGAACTGATAAGCGTTACAATATTCCCTTTACCTATAGATCATGATTTAATTGCGAACTGGAGGAACGATTCTTATCATCCATTTTTGTATGGAAATAACTTTATCCCGTTTTATTTCTTTGTAGATATTTATCATCTAGGCTTGCAGTTTTATGTGATAAGATCTCTTGGCGGAAATCTGATTTTACTGTTGCCAATTGGCTTGTTGTTCCCTCTTTTATTTGACAAGTTAAGGAACCTAAAAAGAATGTTATTAACTGGATTTTTTATTTCATTGTCTATAGAACTAACGCAACTTTCGATTTCTATGTATTTAAGAAACTCTTATAGAAGTTTTGACGTTGATGATTTAATCCTTAATACGTCAGGTGCTGATAGGTTACTCGCTGTTTTGTATTCTTCGATCGTTATATAAAAAATTACGATTTAAAAATGATTCTTTCATAAACATCTGATCTGTAAACAAGATATGTAGCCCTCATCAAGTACACAATGTAAAGACCAGCCAATGTAACAGATTTTTTGTTGAAATTGAATTAGAAAGACATAATAGGAAAAGGTAAGCATTCACTAGCGCGAGAAATGATGTTTATTGGAAGATCGCAAGTGAAAGGATATAATCAACATAACTAATCATTTTAAGGTGATACGAAAATGGACAGTATAATGAAATCTCATTTTGAAAATCTAGAAGCAAAGGACAAAAGCCTGCAATTAGAAGCCTTTCAGAATATTATTAACGCCACAAATGAAAAAGTAGACTGGGCTTATGAAGTATGGGATCAATTAATAGGATGGCTGACCGATCCGGATAACCACAGGCGAGCGAGAGCTGCACAGTTTCTTGCTGGTTTAGCAATCAGTGATCCGGATAAGCGGATGCTGCACGACTTTCCAGCGTTATGGGAAGTGACCAGGGATTCAAAATTTGTAACTGCTCGGCATAGTTTGCAAGCAATCTGGAAGGTTGGCTTAGCTGGGCCAGAACAAAAAGAACTGGTGCTTACTCATATTATTGATCGTTTTAAAAATGGAATGAACGAAAAACATTATACATTGATTCGCTACGATATGATTGTAGGATTAAAAAAATTATACGATGAAGATAAAGATGAGCATATTAGGGAAATAGCAATGGACATGATTGAGATCGAGAAAGATAGCAAATATCGAAAGAAATATTTGTCAGTCTGGAAATAACCACTTTTATGCAATGCTCTGCAAACGTTAAAACAGCACTACATCTTCGTGTGAGTGCTGTTTTTTATGCTAAACTTGCCGCCCTCGCCCATCATGCTGCTTTTATACAGCAACAAGCTGCATTGATTGTGTAAGCGATGTTCATGCCCTTGCGCGTGGTAAAGAGAACATCTGTGTTTATTGATTTTTTTCAGCCATCTCAGTATTTGAATATAGCGCTGTTTATGGCAGTACCATTATAAAATATAATAATTGTAGAACTTTCTATTAAGCGATCATATGCGGGGGATGCCAACCTTTATAACCAATTGAATTTTTTAATTGTTGCTTTTGGAGGATCAGATTCTTTAAGAGTGTTGAACCACACCTTCATTTTTTTACCTGCCACAAGGTCTTCTTTGTTTTCAATTTGACTTAATCCCAATATCACAACATGATTTTTATATTTTCTTATTAGTCTATCTTGAGACAATTCAAAGTCCTCTTTTTCAGGAGCATGTTTGCCCTCAAGAAAAACAGCTGACTTGTCATCCTTAAAAAGGATAAAACCAACAAGGTTCTGCATCTTTGGCGTTTTTATTTTATTTTCTTCCTTATCATTGCAGCCTGAAATAAAAGCAAAGAACGCTAAGACCGATATCCCGATTTTACGCATTTATCTCTCCTTTTTTGGTGTATGTTTTATAACAGTGAAAAAAGGCAAATCATTTTAGAGGTAACTTATAATTAACGCGACACAAGAGTACTGACCCGGAAAGACAGTACAAGTTTATAGATTTGAAGAACAGATTTACCATGGGTAAACTCTCTTCAATTCAGTTTTGCCTTTCCGTTACACATCATTCCCTAGTGCCCGCACATAAAAAACGATTGAATATTTAGTACATGGTACAATAAGATAAAAAAACCTATTTCGTTAACCAATTGATTAATTTACTGCCATCGCATTGTGCCTATTGTGAAAAACTTGTAAACTTTTTGGGTAGCCATAAAATAAGGAGCGATTTTTTGTCTAAAAACTTAGCATTTTTTCTTTTCATCTTATGTATCATCATTTCGAAAGTCATGAAAAATATTGATGTAATAAGCACTGCAGCATCCTTTTGCTCTTTAGTTCTCGTTTTCATTTATTTTAAAGATGAGTTTAAAAAGCTAAAACCAAAAGCAAGGAGCATTCTGTTTTCATGCTTTTTAGTATTAACAGGAATTATAACTTTTATCATTTTAGAAGGACAGGTATTCATTAAAAACCACGATTTTTTTAACGGCTGGGAGACCATAGCAGTGATTATTTTGTTTGCAGTCCCTTTGATATCTGGTACTGTTTGCTTTAGATTGCTTTACGAGCATTTGAAAGAAATGTAAGCATTTTATGTACAGGTAAGGAACTAAACTCGCATGTTTTATTTTTACTTTGAATAAAAACATGCCTTTATCATGACATGTACTTATCAATCAGATGTTTCTGAAAGCAGACCTATATTTTGGACGTTCATCCCTAAACTTGCCATTGCAGATTTATCTTTTATACCATGATTTCTCTTGTAATCTTATTTTATCTGTATGTTTCTCCCTACCGGTCTTCCACTCCACCTTAACAACTACATCATGTCCAATTACTTCATCTTCAGGCATAAAATCAAACGTAGCAATGTGGTCTTCCATTTGTCCTCCGCCTGGCATTTCTTCACCTGTGTACTCTGATAAATCATAATCTTCTCTGTCATCGTACTTTTTACCATCTATATACAATATGATTTTTTCAACAATGGTTCTTTTCGCTTCTTTCTTGTTCCCCTGCCAGTATAAATTCAAGAAGTAATTAGGGCCAATCGAAGTTTTATCTGATTTTTCAATGGTAGAAACCCATAATCCGTTCCTGCTGCTTCCCTCATATTTTACTTTGTCTCCTGATATCATTGCGAAGAACGTTACTAAACAAATCAATAATAGAGCTGTAATGATTAGTGATTTTTTGATTTTATTTTTGCTTCTCATGTTTCCCCTCGCTTTCTTCATTTTATTAGTAGAATAAATGGGCAAAATGTTACTTGAAAAAGAATATAAAAAAAGCTGCTCATAAAGCAGCCCAATCATTGTCTTTTCAGTTTTGCAGCCATATAAGACTTTCTTCATTGTTCTCAGCTTTGTGATTCGAAGCGCGTCTATATCTGCCTTTAGACCGACCAGGTGTTGATTACCTGCCTGATAACCCAAATGGAAACAAGTTTACTTACAAGTATTTTAACTCCTATGTAGGTCACTACATTGTCTAATTCACCTCTTCTAACTGAATGTAAAGGTTTGTTTTAATTGGCGTCCTTCTTTTCCTTTTTGTGTCCAAATAATAACAACCTCTAATTCAGATGCCTTTTCAGTCACCATAAAATGGTTAAACTTCAGCGGTGCACCATCGTTTAAACTTTTGGCTAAGCTTATTAAATCCTCCTTCTGTCTCACACAGTTTTCGGGACAGCCAAAAAGTGAAAACCTCGTGGTTGAATCAGGATCATTTCTATACAATTGTACATCCACTGTGGCTGCGGCTTCCCCTATGTTTTTGATCTCCATTGAATATACGTTATATTCCCCCTTTTTTGGACTCGCTAATTCCTTTGCATTTTTTGCTTCAGCTATTTCGACTGACCATTGTTCTGTTTTTTGTTTAATTGGCAACTCTGTAAATGTCAGGGCTTGAGTCTTTGTTTGAACAAAAGTCAATGCAAATAATAAAACACATAAGGAAAGTAAATGCTTCTTCACTTCGTATCTCCTTCTTTCTTTTTCATTAGCTTCCCCAATATAAGTGTCCGGTATGACGCATAATAAAAAGCCCTCATATAGAGAGCTTTAATTACAAATGCAATACTATTAATATGTTCATAGACAGAAGTAAAATTTTCAAGAAGATTAGTCGAAAACAATTACTTGTTATTGTCCACTTGATGAAAGTGCGCTGCTTAACCATTGCATTCAATATCATTTTAATAAGATAATCACGCTTCATGAATTGATTTTTCAGAGTCATAATTTCTATCCATTGAACGGAAATGCTCTTCTAGTTCCTCAAGTGTTCGTCCCTTAGTTTCCGGCATGAATTTGTACACAAAACCGATTGCCAAGATACCCAAAGCGACAAATATAAAGAAAGTAAAGGATAAGCCTGCAGAGCTAAGCATGATTGGAAAAGCAAATCCAATGATAAAGTTTAAAATCCAGAGGAAAAATACACTGATGCCAGAACCAAGCCCTCTTACTCTTTGCGGGAATATTTCTGCAATGACCAGCCATGTTACTGGTCCGACACAGCCCTGCATAAAGGCTAGAAATAAAACGGTCAAAGATAGCACGATATACGGGAGTGCTGCTGATCCATCAAGCACGATTGAGAATATGGCAATGAATAAAAGCGCTGTGGTGGTTCCAGATAAACCAATCATCAATATCGGGCGCCGGTTCACCCTGCCAACCAGCCAAATGCCGATGATAACGGCAATGACTGATATCAATCCATTCCCAATATTAGCGATTAAAGCTGCCTTTGTACCAAAACCGGATTCTTGCAGGATTTGAGTGCCGTAATACATAATCGAATTGACGCCTGTGATTTGATTAACGATGGCAACACCGATCCCAATCCATAAAAGACGGCGCAGCCATGGTGTAGAGAACTCTTTGATCGATGCCTTCTCTACATTTGAATCTTTGACTGCCGCTGCTTGTATTTCTTTAAATTCTGCTTCTGCCCTTTTCTCGTCACGTATGAGTTTAAGAACGCGCAGCGCCTCGCTTTTTTTACCTTTAGAAGTTAGCCACCTCGGGCTCTCCGGAACCATGAGCATACTTGCAAATAATAGGAGAGCCGGTATGGCACAAAGGACAAGCATGTATCTCCAAACATGCCCTGTATCAGCCATTGCAACACCAAGAATCGCATTAAAAACGTAGGCTAAAAATTGCCCGCCAACGATCATCAGTTCATTTTGCGTTACCATACGCCCTCTTTTCTCATACGGCGCCATTTCTGCTAAAAAGGCCGGTACCATTGATGATGCCCCACCGACAGCCAGTCCCAGCAAAAACCGAAAGATAACCATCGTTAAAACATTCGGCGCAATTGCTGTTCCGAGTGATGCCAGAAAGAATAAAAAGGAAAGATTAAGGATCATTTTACGTCTGCCATAGCGGTCAGCCAATTTGCCGCACAGCAATGCACCAAACGCTGCTCCTAATAGAAGTATGCTTGTAACCAGCCCTTCTGTGACCGGTGTTAAGTTAAGTTGATCAGATCTTGCCATAAAAGGCAAGGCTCCATTTATAACTCCGGTGTCATATCCAAAGAGAAGCCCGCCAAATGTTGCTGAAATCATTATCAACTGCAAAAACGACCTGGGATTTCGTTGTTCTTTCATACCCTTTCCCCACCTTTATGAAGAATGCTTTATACATTTTTTCATTCTGTCAACCGAGTGTGCTGGATTCACCCTTTCTCTTTTAAAGAGCAATACTCGTTTCAGCCAGTTTTTTTATTTCCCGAGATCTTATCAATCTGAAAATTAGCAATACTCAATGCAGCGAATGAGGCTTTTACAAAAACAACCTAATTGAAATCGCTTTCATTTTCCCACAAGAAACATATCCACTTTTTTTGTTATGTCCTAGTTATATTTTTGTTATATCCTTGTTAGGTTTGATATTATCATAATTTTAAAAGCGTTTTCAGTCAATAAAAAACTTCTGAAGTTTTTTAGCAATCATAGGATTTTCTCACATAAAACGCCTAACACCAAGATTACATACTAATCCCCTTATGCTCCGAATGATTTCAGGAAATTCAGCTGAACATGTTCTTCATGGTTACATTTTTGAAACCTTTTTGTGATATTTGAATATTGATCAAGAGCTTGTACTCAAATATAAATGTGTTAAGAAAAATACATTCACAATAAATAGCGATATCATTATAATGAATGATGGTTGATTGAGATAGAAACAGAAGAAGGGGAAATGGAATTGAAGAAAGTAATGTTAGGCTTTAGTCTATTAGCTTTGAGTTTTTCTTTGGCAGCCTGCGGATTAAATGATACTGCTGAAAAAAGCCATTCAGATATTAAACAGCCAGTTGCCAAGAATTCTAACTCTGAAGCAAAAAAAGGCTTGGTGGATGCTGTGTTAGAAAGGCCTGTTGACGGAGATACGATCAAAGTTAGCTATAACGGCAATATTGATACGGTTCGCTACTTGCTCATTGATACTCCAGAAACTAAAAAGCCACATTCATGTGTTCAGCCATATGGCGAGGATGCATCTAAACGAAACAAAGAATTGGTTAGCGGCGGAAAGCTGCAATTAGAATTTGATAAAGGAGAGCGCAGAGATAAATTCGGAAGGCTGTTAGCTTACGTTTATGTCGATGGCAAGCCTGTTCAAGAAACACTGTTAAAAGAAGGATTAGCCAGAGTAGCATATGTTTATGAGCCAAATACGAAATACATAGACCAGTTTAGAAAAGATGAACAGGAAGCACAAACGAAAAAACGTTCTGTTTGGAGTAAAAACGGTTATGTGAATGCCAGAGGATTTAAAGGCTGTGTTGAGCAGCACTCAACTGAAAAACACAAGTGAAAAAAGGATATAGTTCGTGATAGATACCCTTTTGAATGAATATAATGCAATAAATCTAAAAAGAGGGTGCCTCACAAAAATGAATTCTCTACTAAAGAACGAAGACATGATTGCGATTATTAGAAATGGTCTTAGCACATCACAATACCCAAAGCACATTATTATCGTTGGCGCCGGGTTGGCCGGGCTTGTTTCTGCATCTTTGCTGAAGAATGCGGGACATAAAGTGACGATTCTGGAAGCGAGTGATAGAGTCGGGGGCAGAGTTTGCACGTTGCGATCTCCCTTCAGTGCCGGGCTGTATTTCAATGTTGGACCAATGCGTATTCCGGATATCCATACTCTAACCTTGGAATATATAAAAAGATTCAGCCTGCCAACTAGTGTATTTTTGAACAGAACTCCAATGGACATCATTTACGCCAATGGCATTCAAACACGTCTTCATCATTTTGAAAGCAATCCGGGTATCTTAAGATACCCAGTTGCAGCAAATGAACAAGGAAAAACGGCCGAAGAGCTGATGCTTTCTGTATTGCAGCCTATCCTCAATTTTATTTATGTAGATCCTGCGAGAAATTGGCGGATCGTTGAAACACAATACAGGAACCATTCGTTAGGCTCTTACTTGAATACTTATTTTTCATACGGTACAATCGATATGATCGGCGTACTTTTGGATATGGAAGCATATATGGGGATGTCCCTTGTTGAAGTGTTACGGGAATCCATCTTTTATACGTCGCCAACTCGTTTCTATGAAATAACAGGCGGCATGGATCGGCTTCCTCAAGCATTTCTTCCTCAATTAAAAGAACATATTGTCTTCCATCATAAAATGGTGAAAATATCTCAAAACCAAAACAATGTTACGGTTAACTGCATTCATCAACAGACAGCAAAACATTTGGCAGTGACAGGCGATCTCGCTATCATAACCATTCCATTTTCAACATTGCGTTTTGTACAAGTTGAACCATATGATTCATTTTCCTATTATAAACGGCGGGCCATTCGTGAACTCAACTATATTGCCGCAACAAAAATCGGAATAGAGTTTAAGAGCCGTTTTTGGGAAAAAGCTGGGCAGCGCGGCGGCAAATCGATAACTGATCTTCCGATTAGATTTTCGTATTATCCCAGCATTGACATTGGATCGAATGGACATGCTGTCGTTGTAGCGAGTTACACATGGGCGGATGAGGCACTGATATGGGACAGTCTTTCAGAGGGAGAGCGCCTCCGCTATACGTTAATGAATTTATCGGAAATCTATGGTGATGTTGTATGGTCAGAGTTTGTGACCGGCGCTTCTTTTAGCTGGACCCAAAATCCATATTCAGCCGGGGGTTTCACAGCTTTCGAACCAGGACAGGAATTACAGCTGTATCCATACATCCCTGCCCCTGAAGGGAAAATACATTTTTCTGGAGAACACGCCTCACTTACTCACGGATGGATGCAAGGAGCGATTGAATCCGGAATACGAACGGCGTATGAAGTGAATCGTATAACTTAAATCCTACGTTTTTTATATTCGTTTTAGCGACTCCTTTAGATAGATTGATATTGCTTTTTAATGACGAACATTGATTTTGTTGAATATTATAGAAACAGCAATTAGATCGTGTAGCTTATCAAAAACACCCCTTCACATTTAATGTGAGGGGTTATTTGTGCGTAGACAATACTTCAGATTTGATCGTAAATCCAGAGTTTGGACTGATACCAAATCAGGATTTGAATCAAAAATTAAAAGGTTGATTTACTGCTTGAATTTCCTCCCGGATTGAAGGTTGCGTTGTAATGAATTGACATGTTTCCAAGTTATGAGTGAGTCTTGGTTGTATCAAATTTTTTGCCTTTTCGGAATAAAGCATTCCCACTGGGCACTAAACAACGCGTCGCCGCTATTGAGCGTCATACTGGTGTTCCCATAATCCTTCCGCATTCATATTCATAGCTAAGGAGCCGATTTGAGCTGTAGTTTTGTCATCAAATGCCTTTGTTGATGATTAGTCGTTAATTGTTTTTTCGTTGATCCCCTGACAAAAAAATACACTCTTTACGAACCACACTTATAATTAGTTTTTTCGAAAGCTCTTCAAAGCTGTATTTAGATCCTTTGTGTGAGTGTAAATTTTCTTATACACATCGAATAGTGTTTTATATTTTTGAACATTTTGTTCCTTTGGATAAAATGTAGCAGCCTCACGAATGAACTGCTCTGCACACTCTTCAAGAGATTCAAACCACCTACTTCCAAAGGCAGCTAGCATAGCAGCACCCATGGCTGGGCCTTGTTCATTTGCCAACTTTATCACCCTCGCATTGAAAATATCAGCTTGCATTTGAAGCCACGTTTCATTTTTAGCTCCTCCACCAATAGAAACAACGGTATGCACTGATTTTCCCGCTTCTCGAAATAGCTCAATTGATTCATGTAAAGAGAATGTAATGCCTTCCATAACCGCCCTCAAAAAATGCTCTCTTTTATGTGCTCCATCCATTCCAATTAAGCTTCCCCGAATAGAAGAATCAGCATGTGGCGTTCTTTCACCTACCAAATAAGGAGTGTATAGTAGTCCATTTGCTCCTATTGGAATAGATTCCACCCCCTGCAATAATTGCTCAAACGATTCGTTTGGGGCAAACGTTCTTTTGAACCAGTCCAAGCTGTACCCTGCAGCGAGCGTGACTCCCATCGTATAAAAAGAATCCTTTTTTCCATGATTAAAAAAGTGCACTTTCCCTTTAAAGTCTCTTTCTTCGCCTTCTTCGTATGAAAGTATGACCCCTGACGTTCCAATACTGCATAATGTTTTTCCGGAAGAAAGAATGCCGGCTCCAATCGCACCACAAGCATTATCTGCTCCCCCAGCGTACACTTTTGTTTTTTCCGACAGCCCTGTCTCAGCCGCAACGTTCGGAAGCAGCGATCCTACACAACCATGAGATTCAACAAGCGGAGGACAAATATCTGCAGAAATGCCAAATCGATTGCAAATATCATCGCTCCACTCCTTGCGAGTAATATGTAAAAGTAACGTTCCTGCTGCATCGGAGTATTCGGTGTGAATGGCACCGGTCATACGAAATCTCACATAGTCTTTCGGAAGCAAAAAAACAGCCGTTTTTTTAAAAAGTTCAGGCTCATGTTCCTTCACCCACAACATTTTAGGTAATGTAAACCCTTCTAAAACACGGTTTTTTGTGATGTTAAGCAGATTATCACCGAATTTCTCGGTCATCCTAATACATTGAGGCGTGGTTCTGGTGTCATTCCAAAGAATTGCATGACGTAACACCTGCCGATCCTGGTCAAGCAGTACTAACCCATGCATTTGTCCTGAATAACTTATCCCGTCAATATCCTTGGCTTGAACGTTGGATATGGAAACCAATTCAGCCAATGCATCAATTGTTTGCTGCACCCAGTCTTCAGGATTTTGCTCACTATACCCTGCCTTCTCTTGAATGAGCGGATAACTTTTGGATGTTTCTGCACAAACCTTGCCGTTTTGATTGACTAAAATCGTTTTAACAGCACTCGTTCCAAGATCTATTCCAATGACATACTTCATTTTTTCACCTCTTACCCTTATAAAAAAACCATTCACTCTAAATAAATCCCAATTATAGAAAGTACCCGTCATAACAATAAGCAAAAGGTAAGGAATCATGACGGGCAGTCTCAGGTATTAGCTATCATGCTATACCTTTTTATAGCGGTTCTCTTTATCTGTTATACTTCTAAAATGTATTGGTTCAATATAGCTTTTAATCGCTCCTGTCTTCCTGATTCGTTTTTGATTGCTGTATTATTTAGCGCATATTGCTCAAGAGTATGGAAATTAGCTCTTCCTTCTGTAATTTCAAGACCTATTCCTTCAGTAAAGCTGCGATAACGATGTTGAATCACATCATCAAACACACGATCTTCGATTAATTTATGGGCTACTCTCAATCCTCTTGCAAATGCATCCATCCCCGCAACATGGGAATATATTAAATCATCAGGCTCAAAAGAAGACCTTCTGACCTTCGCATCGAAGTTTAATCCGCCGCTTCCAAGGCCGCCATTTTGCAGGATTTCGTACATTGCTAATGTCGTAGAATATAAATCCGTCGGAAATTCATCTGTATCCCAGCCTAAAAGAGGATCACCCTGATTCGCGTCAACAGAGCCAAGAAGACCATGTACTCTTGCCATCCGTAATTCATGTTCAAATGTATGCCCTGCTAATGTGGCATGATTGGCTTCGAGATTTAGTTTAAAATGATTGTCTAAGCCATATTGCTTTAAGAAGGCAATGGTTGTTGCTGCATCTGTATCATATTGATGAGTGGTCGGCTCTTTTGGTTTTGGCTCAATCAAAAACTGCCCTGTATATCCGATTTCCTTCGCATAATCCACTGCCATATGCATGAATCTCGCCAAATTATCAAGCTCCAATTTTAAATCGGTATTTAACAATGTTTCATATCCTTCACGGCCGCCCCAAAATACATAGTTCTCGGCGCCAAGCTCTTTTGCTGTTTCTAACCCTTTTTTTACTTGTGCTGCAGCATACGCAAACACATCTGCATTGCAGGAAGTCGCCGCACCATGGACGAAACGGGGATTCGTGAACATGTTTGCAGTATTCCATAATAGCTTAACGTTGCTATTTCTCATATACTCTTTAATCATGCCCACGATGATATCTAAATTTTGATTTGTCTCTTTTAACGTACTTCCTTCTGGTGCAACATCCCGGTCATGAAAAGCAAAGAATGGTGCATCTAGTTTTTCAAACATCTCAAATGCTGCTTCTACTCTCGCCTTCGCCAGATCCATTCCTTTATAGTGATCCCATGGCCTTTGCATCGTAGCTGCCCCAAAAACGTCTGTTCCATCAGCGGTAAATGTATGCCAATAGGCAATAGAAAACCGCAAGTGCTCTTTCATCGTTTTTCCGCCGATTACTTCTTGAGAATTATAATATTTAAATGCTAAAGGATTAGTGGAATCTTTCCCTTCGTAAACCACTTTGTTTACGCTTTCAAAATAGTTGACTGAACTAGAATGAGATTGAGCCATGTTATTTCCCCCTTAAAAATCATTTCAAATACATGTGCATTTTATTTCATATTGTAAGTAAGTTGTCTATTAGTTTGTTGTTCGAACAAACTAACTTATTTTAATCTTATATAACCTCATCAGTATTTTCAATATTTTTTTTGTTTTTTATGAACACATTAGATATAGTAAAGGTAAGATTAGCTATGTACTATGTCTCATACTGAAAATAATACATTTCAACTTAATGTAAAGATTATACAAATGGAGTGGATTAAGTGGTTATCGCTGATCAAACCTTTGTCAAAAAAGTAAATCAAAAGTTATTATTAAAAGAAATTCTTAAAAATTCACCTATTTCAAGAGCAAAATTATCTGAAAAGACTGGATTAAATAAATCAACTGTTTCATCACAAGTAAACACGTTAATGAAAGAAAATCTTGTTTTTGAAATAGGTCAGGGACAATCAAGTGGCGGAAGAAGACCTGTCATGCTTGTTTTTAATAAAAAGGCAGGATACTCCGTAGGAATAGATGTTGGTGTGGATTATATTAATGGCATTTTAACAGATCTTGAAGGAACGATCGTTCTTGATCAACACCATCATTTGGAATCGAATTCTCCAGAAAAAACCAAAGACATTTTAATTGATATGATTCATCACTTGATTACGCGTATGCCACAATCTCCATACGGGCTTACTGGTATAGGCATATGCGTGCCTGGACTAGTTGATAAAAATCAAAAAATTGTTTTCACTCCGAACTCCAACTGGAGAGATATTGACTTAAAATCTTTCATACAAGAGAAGTTCAATGTGCCCGTTTTTATTGAAAATGAGGCGAATGCTGGGGCATATGGAGAAAAAGTATTCGGTGCTGCAAAAAATCACGATAACATTATTTATGCAAGTGTCAGTACAGGGATAGGGATCGGTGTTATTATCAACAATGATTTATATAGAGGGGTAAGCGGATTCTCTGGAGAAATGGGACATATGACAATAGACTTTAATGGCCCTAAATGCAGTTGCGGAAACCGAGGCTGCTGGGAATTGTATGCTTCAGAGAAGGCTTTATTAAAATCTCTTCAGACTAAAGAGAAAAAAGTGTCCTATCAAGATATTATAGACCTTGCCCACCGGAATGATATCGGAACTTTAAATGCATTACAGAATTTTGGATTCTATTTAGGAATAGGCCTTACCAATATTCTAAATACATTCAATCCTCAAGCCATCATTTTAAGAAACAGCATAATAGAATCGCATCCTATGGTTTTAAATTCAATTAGAAGTGAAGTGTCGTCCAGGGTTTATTCCCAATTAGGCAATAGCTATGAATTATTACCGTCTTTCTTAGGAAAAAATGCACCGGCATTAGGAATGTCCTCCATTGTTATTGATCATTTTCTGGATATGGTTACAATGTAATTTATTATTAAAATGTACAGATCTCTATGTCCTGCGCTCATCTTTAAAGATGAGCTTTTTGTTTGTTATATTGATGAATGAATAGGAGTATTTTTGAAGGGTATGAAAAAAGGAGTTCTAAAATAGAAGTCTCCTTTTTTCATGAAACAAATTATTTTTCTTTATAGCGAAAATATCTAAAGTCGGCCGGAATATGATTACCACTGGTATCTTGGCATTGCATCCCTACAAAGGCTCCCGTGAAAAATCCTCCTCCACGGATGTAATCATCTGATAATTTTTTCGATTCCAATGCAATGTCAATTTTATGCCAATCTTCTTTGTTAAAAGAATAAAAATAATAATAATTTTCCTTTTCAATATTTACTTTTAAATATACATACTTTACTTCATCTGGAATAACAATTTTATTTTTTAATGGTTGTGAAAAAGAAAAGTTATCACATATTGTTAATTCAAGAATACGGCCAAGGTCTTCATCATGCGTGACTTGAAGAGCAGTCCAGTTCTCTGTATTGTAATAGTTCACCAATCCAGCGGCTTGTTGAAAATTCTCCGGATAAAACTCAACAGCTGTTTCCGCTTCAAAATGGAGACTTTGCCAACGCCTGGCTACAAATGCCTGAGTAAATGTCGAGGTTAATGATTCATGGCCGTATAATCGTAAATGATTTGGCACTTGAGTTAATGAACCTAATTCATTCGTAAACGGGATCCTTAAAGTTTGAAAATTTATATTTAACTTTGAGTCCTCAAATTCATCAACTTCCGGGTACGTTGCTTGAAACATTGTATTAGGTATAGAAGGCGCTTCCACCTCCAAGCTTCCTTCTTTTCCACCTACTACATAAGGCCAATCATCTTTCCAATCCAGTTTTTGAATAGCTGTTTCTCTGCCTAAAGGACAATATCCTCTCTGCTGAAAAATTGAATCATCGTCAGGATGAATAGGACGTCCCGTTAAATGAGCTAAATACCACTCATCTGTATGTGTTTGAACAATGGATGCATGACCGCATTTTTGCAATGGATTTCCAGGATCATGCCATGATGTTAAGATTGGATTATCGGGATGAACTTCATATGGACCCTCAATATTTGTAGAACGGGCAATTGTAGCAGCGTGTTCAAACCGTGTTCCTCCTTCTGCAGTCAATAAATAATAATAGTTCCCGATATGATAAAGGTGCGGAGCTTCTGTTAGTTTTCTATCGGTCCCTTTAAAAATAACTTTCGGTTTACCAATTAATTTTTTCTCCTCATCAGAATATTCCTGTATGACAATTCCTCCAAATGAATGCCGATCAATACGCTGATCCCATAACATATTTAATAAATATTTTTTTCCATCCGTATCATGGAACAAAGAAGCATCAAATCCTGAGCTATTTAATTTGATCGGATCCCCCCAATCACCATTAATCGTTTCACAAGTAACTAAATAATTATGACAATCTTTCCAAGCGCCATCTACTACCTTAACATCCGTATAGATCAGCCAAAACTTTCCGTCACTATAACTTAAACATGGTGCCCAAACCCCGCCTGAATTAGGGTTTCCTTTCATATCTAATTGTGAAACTCTTTGTAATGGATGTGCGACTAAGTGCCAATTCACTAAATCTTTTGAATGATGTATCTGGACACCTGGAAACCACTCGAATGTAGATACAGCGATATAATAATCCTCTCCTGCCCTACAAATACTTGGATCGGGATTGAATCCTTTAAGTACTGGATTGATAATCTTCATTTGAACTCCTCCTCAGCTATTTTCTTAATAGGCTTCTCTTATTTGGTGCCATTTTCATGCCTTGAATTCCTCAATATTATCCAAATAAATTTTATCTCTATTCTCTAATTCTCGTACCATTTTTTTGTATTTCTCTTCATCTAAGTTATAGAAATTAATATCAATCATGGCTAGAACCAGCAAGAACACGGGAATGATTGTTGCTGTAATTAAAATTCCCGTTAATGCCTCCGGGGTTTGTGTTTGATTTGCCACGTATCCAAACTTATCTAAAACCAACCCAGGAACAATCCCTCCCAGTGCCATACCGAATTTAAAGAAAAATCCGATAATAGCATAAATGAGCCCACCCATCCTTTTCCCAGTCCTATACTCTCCATATTCTATTGTTTCAGGAATGAGCGCCCACATATATCCCCCAGCAGTGAGACTTCCGGCAGCAGCAATTAATCGAAAGAAGAGTATTAGATATACATTACTTGGCGGAACAAATAGTAAAGCTAAGAGGCCGATAATATTCAGTAATAATGCATAGTTTAGTAGTTTTTTCTTCCCCAATAATTGATGAAGCCTTGGAATAAACGGTAAAATGACCAAAGCAGGCAAACTTCCAATCAAACCGTACCACTTCACTAAATCCTCTCTTCCCAAGTTATATGTCACATAATAGATGCCAACTGAATTACTTATTGAATTCACTCCAAAAATAATAATAAAGAAAATGCTTAATACAACAAGTGGGCGATTCACATGAAATTGCTCAAATATATCCGATAATTTAATTTTCTCCTCAGACTTTTGAAGAGTGACACGCTCTTTTGTGCTTTTAAAACAAAAGATTAAAAGGCACCCACCTATCATTCCCAAAATACCCATGGTTAGCTGCCAGCCAAGAGATTCGTTGCCGGAAGTATCGCTTAAATTGGCAGCCAATAAGGGAACAAAAAATGCAACGACAAGTCCCCCAAGATTCGCAAATAACATACGAACAGATGTTATACTAACAACTTCTTGATTATTTCTAGTCATTGCAGAGGTTAACGCGCCATATGGAACGTTTATGGTTGTGTATGTAAGCGACAAGCCAACATAGGTCATATAGGCATATATTAATTTCCCCATATCTGAAAAATCTGGAGTTGTAAAACAGAGTAATGCAAGTACTACAAATGGGAAAGCTCCGAATAAAAGATACGGTCTAAAGCGTCCAAACCTGCTATTTGTTCTGTCTACTATTGTTCCAATAAAAGGATCAGCGAGAGCGTCGATGATTCTAACCACTAAGAACATGGTACCGGCTGCTGCTGCCGATAAACCAAATACATCTGTATAGAAGAACAAAAGATAAGTAGACACCGTTGCATAAATTAAATTACATGCAAAATCTCCAGAAGCATAGCCAACTTTTTCAGTCATGCTAATCTTCTTTAAATTTTCACTGACCATGATTTTTCCTCCCTTTTCGATCATTAAATAAGGAACAGTATGAAATGGTATAAAAATTTCTCAAACTCACCTCGGCCGGTAATCGTTTATAAAAGCGCTTTCAAAAAACCACAAAAAATATGAGTGGTTTAACTTCACAGATTATTCTTCATCGAACAAAATGATCTGATCAGCAAGCAGTAAATTCATCTTTTTTCGTTGCACTCGTATACTTGGGAAAGGATTAAAGATACACTCTTTTGTTTTATATATTGTTTAGCTCCAATTGAATCGAGCCTTTTATTCCCCCTTTATATTTAGAAATAACCTTATCTTATGGAACTAATAAAGTCACCTTCATTAGTTTGTTGACTGGACAAACTAACTTGACTTAATATTATAAAATCCTATCAACTTTTTCAATGTTTTTTCAGAAAATTTAAATTCCTGCAGCAAATATTGATTATTGCTTTTTTTAACAGTCAGTTTCTCAAATATCCTGATTATTCTCTTCAAAAAGATTTCATTCCTTCTAAGAACCCTGTAAAATTTTAAATTCATATAAACTTCACTTGAATAAAACAAAAAGCAGTCTATTCAGAACTGCTCCTTAGTGTTCTCTTCTTTTAACTTTTTGTTTAGCTTGAAACCAATTAAGACATTGATCATCGCAGCTGGAAAATATAAAAATCCTGCTCCCATTATTCCTAACGCAGTGCTTGAACCTACTATAAAAGCCTGCATTTCTGTATTTCTTGACTTCAAACTAAGTAACACTAGAATACCCGCTATTACCCCTATAAATCGAGCAATGCCTGGAATAAAGAAATCGGTTAGGATTCCAAACATTTGCCCAATAATTGATAACGCAATTCCCATAAAACTGGATAATACAACTAATGTTTTGATAGCTTTTCACCCCTTTTTAAATCCGTTTCCATTATTAAACCGCTTTTGATACAGGTCTACAAGTATAGCAGCCCGCTCTACAAACCCTCTCAGCTGCCATGCTTTTTGACTCACCATTCTCTTTCCGCTCTATTCCAATACAAATAAACACTCCTTACCCTGCGACAATGGCGATTAGCTTTATTCAAAAACTCTGCAAAGAGCGGTGTATTCTTACATGAATGCCGGAGATGTGGAATAGAAAAGAGCATTTAACTTAATACTCTTTCAGAATTCTCACAGTCCGTTTCCAGAAACTTATATACTTTACTTTTCTTGTTTAAGCACTTTCTTTTTATTCCTTTTGTAACCTGCATAAGAGCCGCCAAAAATAGCTATAAATATGGCAATTCAAATAAAAATGTTCAAGTCAACTCCCCCAATTTTAAATAAAACACTTCTTTTGCTTTTTCCTCTCCAATAAAAGCTCATACCGTGTTATGGTTTAAAAAAACTTTCAAGGAGTGGTTCTTTGCTTAAAGCTTCAAAAATTTTGATCTCATGTGCAGCTTTAATCCTATGCGTATATTCTTTATATAATCAAAGTGAATTCCTCTTGGTTTCTCTCCAAGTATTAGTTGCACTTCTCTTTGTTTTAATGGGAGTGGAGACACTTTCAAAGAAACAAACAAGGTCTGCGTATTTGTTGTTCGGATCAGCGGCTTTTATACTTGTTGTGAACGTTGTGAAATGCATGATTTAAATAGTAAATAAACTAATTCCGCAGGCATATGGAATCCCAGAACCAATAAATTAACGCAGCAACAATGCTCATTATGTAATAATTTAAGCTCCTGAACACTGTAAGAGCACTAGGCGGATAATCAACAAACCAGAACACGAACACAGCCAAAAAAGCTACTGCAGTATAAATTAAAAAATGGATCAAACTGAACTTTCTGGGATATCTCCTTAGTAATAATTGTAAGGGAAAAGCAAAGATTAAGTAAGTGATAAAAGAGTAGAATGCAATGATGCCTATTGTGATTAAGGCGATCGCCATAAATCCCGAATAAACAAACATATACAAGCCAAAGACTAGACCATATGACAAACTCGAGAATACCAGAGTATAAACATAACTGTTTAACGTCTTTTGATTGAGGCTCAAATCAGCACCCCCTACCATGTATCCTTTTTAACCAGTTATCCAATTGTTCAAAATCTTCATCGATTTTCACGTCTTTTTAAAAATTAGACTCCGAATAACAAAGTTCCACCTATAAAAAAGAAGAAAGGGAATAGTAACAAAATTGAATTTAAAATGATTCCCCATATAGCCCACCGTTTATTTGTCTTGATTGAAACTAACGCGAGCATTATCCCTATAGGTGAGAGTAATAAAGGGAACAATACCGGCATTCCTTGCCACGGCATTGAAATAATCCCAGTCAAAAAATTAATTATTAATATAGCTGAGATAATTGGAAAAGCAAATGAAAAGATGACTGCAGCTTTTTTAAAATTCATATTAAAAGTAAATCTCCGTTCTCTTTAAAATCGTATTTTTATTAAAAAATATATTAAGAGGTCATTGTCTCCGTGCTATGCTTCAACAACAGCTTTATTATAATTTCGAGAGATGCTTCAAACCTTGCCTCAGTTCACACTGAGCTTAATTCTTTTCTCATATCCCGAAAATAGGGTTTATATTAATGGTTTTCTATTCGTTATTATCAAGGAAGTGAAGAAGCTTAATGCCATTCTATTCTATGTATTGAGTAGACTTCAATTAAAATTTAAAAAAGATCGGAAGATGCACGAACATCTAACCGATCTGCAATAGATAGCTGATTCTCGTACTTCCACACTCAAACACTCTGTGTTCTCCCGGTTCCGTTACAGTTTCCTTCATTGTACTGTAGACGTTTCACTAGCTGGTGATGGCTTCACAACTATTGGCAGCTGTTAAAACCTTAGCGGTATACACTGTGCCAGATTTGATGGCAATTTTCTGATTAAGCCTCATATTCTTGTTCATTAAGATTAAGATTTGTTCGATGGAGGTTCAACATCATTGTATTAGGTTTACATCAATTACGTTATAAAAGGCATTAGAGGTATCCGCAACGTCCCACACCCCTAAAATGACATGATAACCACTGCGATCAGTTGGTACATAAATCTTATGAGAAAGATTAGTATCTGCCTTTGAACCATCGTGATCTACTGTTCCAATTAATTCAAACTCATCTCTTGTTAATGGTTTGTTTGGATTCCAATCTTTCTTGGTTATATAATAGTGCCACTTTGATGTTGCGTGAGGAGCAGTATAGTGCCAAGTAAAGGTGTTTAGACCTCCATGCATGTTTTGTTTTACCCAATGATCTGCAGTCTGCCTGTCTAACCCAAAGTCAATTTGACCAAAGCCTCCATTTGCCGATGCAATTTTTCCATCTGGCGGACCTCCGGCTGGAAACCCTTTAGGTCCTTCTACCGATTGAGGATTATCAACTACAGAACCATACTTTTGTGTAGCTGCTGTCCAACCAATTATTTGTTTTTCTAATGATCCCATGTACGCTCTACTAGCAGGTTCTTTTATATACCCGTGTGCAGATACATCACCTGCAAATAAAGTAGCACCCACACTTAGAGCAGCAGTTAGAACAGCGCCTTTGATAAAACCCTTCATTACCAACTCATTCCTCCCTTTGCTGTAAATTTTTTCTCTTTCCTACTATAATAATTCATTATATGTCAGGTAAACTCCTTCTTTATTTTTGATGGCGTTACACTTAAAGAACTTCATACTCCCCAGCTCTTTTGTTCTTCATATAGCTTTTTAATGTAATCACAGATGGCGAACTCTTTTTCAATCTCTGCTTTAACACATATCATCTGCATTATTATTCAACCCAGCGGTATATTCTTAATCCCCTAATAACTAACAAAAGGATTTATTCAATCTTCAGTGGTAGCTGAAATTCATGTGACTTTGAAATAAAGTCGTGACGTCTATAAGAATGTTGCGATGGCTTCTTTTCCTCAGAAAATTCTTGTCTAAAGTTTTGTTCTTTTTAACTAAACGGGCAGGTATAATTAAACTATAAAAAGAAAACAAAACATCATAAGGAGGATTTTTGTGTTTCAAACCTTAGACCATTTTTTAAAATCTTGGGAGTTCGAAGCTGACGTTACACAGAAACTACTAAATAGTCTAACTGATGAATCACTTAAACAAGAAATAACTTCACAAAATTGGACTTTAGGCCGTATTGCTTGGCATACTGTTGCTGCCATTCGCATCATTACCTCAAACACAGACTTAACGTTTCATGCCACTGCTGAAGATTATCCTGTTCCTGCTTCGGCTCAGTTTATAGCAGACAGCTATCATCAAGCCAGCAATGCGTTTGTACAGGCATTAAAAACCCAATGGACTGATCATACACTTCAAGAACGTATCAACTTTATTGGTCAACAATTGCCAAATGGTTCACTTTTGATGTTTTTGATTCAACATCAAAATCACCATCGAGGACAAATGACTGTTCTTATGAGACAAGCAGGATTAACTGTTCCAGGTATTTATGGTCCAGCTAAAGAGGAATGGACAAAATTCGGTTTGGAACCCCCGCAAATGTAAGCAGCCTTTAAAACGAAGTTAACCTATTACAAAATATAAAAGCATGTTTCGATGATTTTTTTTCAAAACATGCTCTTCCTTTTGTTCATTTAATCAATGTTGATTAACATCAGAAATAATATCTGGCATTTTTCTAATCTCCTTTTTGAATAATGTTTTGATACACATTAAAATGGGTAAAAATTTATCAGGTGATTTCTTTGAATAATGATCAAAAAGTTTCTCAACACTCTTCATTTATTTTTTCAACGATCATCGTGTTGCTGGTCGCAATCTTTCCTCAATACACTTCTTGGTTTGTGACTGTTTTCTTTTTGGGTTTTGCACTTATATATACTTTCCAAAAACATAAAGCAATTTCTTATATTTCATATTTCTTGTTCACCGTTGCGTTGGTTTACACATTAGTAAATATATAGTTTTAATCCTCCTAGAATTGTCTCAAATAAAATGCCCTGCATTTAAGAATGTCTCCTGCCATTTCATTTTATATATCATCGCTTATGTTCTAAATAGGAGATGGTATTTTGTTTGTATCGCCAATGTTTCTGCCTTCAATATAGTTCAATTCCACTCTTCCTCTAAAATAGCGTAATAATATTCATCCCACCATTCATTGCCTTTAGGAATACATTTTTTAAAAAAGCCTTCTCTTCTCATTCCAATCTTCTCCATAACTCGGTATGATGGAATATTCTCAGGTTGACACGTAGCTATAATCCTATGTATGTTCATTTCTTTAAATCCATATTCCAAGATAGCTTGTGCTGCTTCAGAAGCATATCCTCTATTTTGATAATTCGGATTAAACACCCACCCAATCTCATATGTATGTTCACCAAAATACTTATAAAAAACAATATGGCCGATAAGAAAATCTTCATCTTTTAGTATTACAGGAAATTTTTCTGCGTTATCACCTTTGTTTTTATTTACAAATGCTTTTGCATCTTCTTCAGTAAAAACCCCTTCTGGTATATACTTCATAACATTAATATCTGACGTATACTCATATACAGCTTTCCAATCTTTGAATTCAAATTCACGTATCAATAACCTTTTTGTTGTTATATGCATTAAAATAACTCCCATCAAAAATAATTACACTTAATCTTTATTCGATATTAAGACAATAATAACCTCTTTAAATACTATCCTTATACAACAATCTGGGCCCCTTACAAACAACAAAGGGTAGGCGTCTCAGCTATATCTTCTTGTAGACTTCTGTGTACGCCTTTAATTGGTCACGTAAATCCTTGCTCTAATCGCTTGACTTTCCGGTTTAATGATTCGATAATCGCGTCTTTATTATTTTCGTTCATATCACTTTGCAGCTTTCTTTTTCATTTTTAAAGCTCTTTACACAAAAAAAGAGGCTATCCACAAAATGAAAATTTTAGGGATAACCTCTTTTTTATCAAAATCTAATCAATCATCTAGCTTTCACTCCATAAAAGCTTCTGAATAATGAACGACACCTTGCACATCTTCAAGAGAATGATCTGCTAATTCCAGAGCCATAAATACTTCATCAGGCACCTCAAAGGGGGCTTTTATATTCCATAAGCTAGCTGGCTTAAAACCAAACTTCGGATAATAATCTTTATGTCCTAAAACAATTACTGAACGATAACCAAGCTCTATTGCTTTTTTTAACGCAGCACGAATTAATTCACTCCCGATTCCTTTTTTCTGGTTCTCAGGCGCAACAGAAACTGGAGCAAGTGCCAAAGAATCGACTGCGTTATCGCCATCTATGATTTTGATTTTAGATAAAAGGATATGACCTACGATATCTTTATCTTGATCTAATGCGACCAATGAAAGTTCAGGAATGAATGCATCTGATTTTCTAATTTTATTTACAAGTATGTGTTCTTTCTTGTCGCTATATTCTACATTTGAAAAAGCTCTTTTAATCATTTCTTCAGACGTATGATATTCTTCAGTGAGCTCTTGCCTAATTAAAATTTCCATTCATATCCCCTGTTCTTTTAGTTAATTGCCATAAGCTTTTTCTTCAACAGCCTTAATACTTGTTGTTTAGAACGTTGTAATATTAAATCTTTTCTTGATTCTTTATAAATACTGAATCCCAGAACCAGTACACCGCCGCTGCTACAAAACTCAAATAATAAAAGTTCACATGTTGAACCTCAGTAAGCACATAAGTTGGATCACTGGCTAAGGAGAACAAGAATAATGCGATTAGCGCTACTACGATATAAATTAATAAGTAGTTCACACTGAATTTCTTTACTTTTTTTCGAAGTAATATTTGCAATGGAATAGCAAATACTGTATATGGGATGAATGCATAAAATGGTATGATGAAAATTGTTATCAGCATCCAAGGTTCGAAATTAGAATAAGCAAAACCATAAAACCCAATAATAATCCCGTATGTAATGCATGAGAGCGCTAGTGTAAGACTATATTTAGCGACATTTTTTTTATTAAAACTCAAAGCTTTAACCTCCAAAAAATATAGCTCAAATCTTTTCTTAAAAAAAGAATTGTTATTCAGTTATCCAAATTGCTAGATCTTCATCGATTTTCACGTCATTATAAATTTTAAACTTCAAATAACAAAATCCCGCCTATAAACCAGAAAAAAGGAAATAGAAACATAATTGCATTTAAGACTATTCCATATATGCACACCGTTTATTTGACTTTATTGAAACCAACGCCAAAATCATTCCTATAGGAGAAAGCAATAATGAAAAAACATCGGCATACTTTGCCATGGAATTGAAATAACTCCCATAAAAAAATTAATAGATAGCTCAGATAATTGGAATAGCGATTGAAAAAATAGCTGCAGCATTTTTAACATTCATATTGATAGCAAGTCTCCCTTCTCTTAAAATCGTAGTTTTATTTAGACTTTTTCCCAGGAATGTCTTAACCTTTTTCTTTCTATTTAAAAACAATAGCTTTTTATAGCTCCTTAAATTAAAACACTACACATCAACTTCTGGGTTTCCCGCTCAATTTCTCTTACATTGTTAAACTGCCCGCTAGGTCAATTATAGATTTAAAAACATCATCTTCCATTACTTATTTCTCCTTCTTTGAGAAAAATTGTATCATTTTTATATAACTTTTTTCAATTAATTCTAGTTGTGCCTCTTTTAATATTAGTTCGAATTCAATAAAGTGATCAAACTTGGAATATAAGGCTTCTCCTCATGGCTTTTTAATTTCTTCTCTAGATTTATAGTTAGAAGTGCAGATAATGATTGCTTTTGAAATATCTGCTACATAGTGTTTATCAACTAAAATGCCTTCATCAAACATTTGATAAAATGCGCTATGAAATACTGCAGGAGCTTTATCAAATTCATCAAGCAATATAACATTAGATGAACGATTTAATAAGTCTCTTGCAAGGACGACCTATTGGCAAATATTAGTTATTATTGCGGTCGTTTCAACAGCTCAACTATATAAAAACTATCTTTTATTTAGATATCGTTATTGAACTCCAATCAAACGTTTCGAGAATTTTAAGCAACCTTTCAACTTTTGGTGCTCTCCAAGCTGTCATAGCGTACGTATGAACCTTTTTCGTATAATGGTAATGATTTTGTTTTATGTGCTCTTTTGCCTCCGCTTTAGTTAGAAACATTGTATTTTGATAAATGTAATGAACCTCTGTTTCTGGTATCAGATCAGCGCCACTGTCTACAAATTCATGTATCCAATCTAATGCGGAAGCCTCACACTCTATATCTTCCACCGCTTCTGAAGACAATTCATCATTCTTCTTGATGTCCTTTAGACAACTTTCCAGCTCATAAGATTCGCCATCTTCAGGAATGTAAACAGAATAGCGTTCCGCATCATCATCTGAAGTCCTAATTCATTTATAATCTCCTATAAACCAAAACCGCGGTGCAGCTCGAGAGCCGTGATCCTGCGTTTTCAATTCAGTTTGGAGGTCTTTCAAAAGCTGAATATCTTGATTCATTCGTTTCCCCCTAATTTGTTTAAAACCACGATTTTGAAAATAAATAGGCTTTTATGATCCTTCATTCACTTCCAAATAAACTCCAGATATTGCATAATAAATGCATAATATGTAAA